>JANYFQ010000666.1 GCA_025362615.1 Hymenobacter sp.
GTGAGCCGGATGCTGACCGTGCAGTACCGGATGCACGAGCAGATTATGCAGTTTTCGAGCGAGCAGTTTTACGAGGGCCAGCTCACGGCCGCACCCACCGTCGTGCACACCGGTCTCGAAGCCTACGATTTACGCTTCGCCCCCGACCTGCCGGTCGAGTTTCTGGATACGGCCGGCTTTGGCTTCCAGGAAATCACGATTCCCGAAAGCCGCTCGACGGCCAACCCCGAAGAAGCGGATTTACTATTGAAAAGGCTGGCCCAACTGCTTGAACCCTACGACGCGGCCGAGCACGAAACCGACCCGCTCAGCATCGGCGTGATTGCGCCCTACCGCGCCCAACTCAACTACCTGAAGGACGCGATGGAAGAAAACGACGAGCTTTCGGGCCTCATGCTGCACCGCCAATTGAGCGTGGGCACCGTCGATTCTTTTCAGGGCCAGGAGCGCGACATTATCGCCATCTCGCTGACACGCAGCAACTCGCACGGCGAAATTGGCTTTCTGAGCGATATTCGGCGGATGAACGTGGGCATGACGCGGGCGCGAAAAAAGCTGCTCGTCGTCGGCGATTCGGCCACGTTGGGGGCGCACCCTTTTTACAAGGCGTTTCTGGAATATGTGGAGCGCGTAGGCGGCTACCGCACGGCCTGGGAGATTCAATGAGTGGATGAGCGAACGAGTAAGTGGGTAAATTTCTGGTTTTGACGAGCTGATTATCTAAGGGATGGGTGGCAAAATCGGCGGTTCGCCCCGTTCTTTGCACACCAAACGAGCTTTGCGGCGGCTGAAAAAGTCGCTCTGCCCATTCAACATTCAACTCTTAAATTTCAAAATCCCCATGACGGCTATCGGCGAAAAAACCGTGGTTACCATCACCTACGACCTGAGCGTGACGGACGAAAACCAGCAGAAAGTATTGGTGGAATCGGCCGAGGCCGACGCGCCGATGGAATTTTTGTTCGGCATGAGCGGCCTGCCGCTCGAATTTGAAAGCCAGCTCGCGGGCAAAAACCCCGGCGACAGCTTCACTTTCAGCCTCACGCCGGAGCAGGCTTACGGCGATTACGACGAGCAGGCACTGGTTGAAATTCCGAAGGACGTATTCATGATTGACGGCAAGTTTGACGGGGAGATGCTGGAAGTCGGCAACTTCCTGCCGATGGCCGACAACGAAGGCAACCATATGCAAGCCAAGGTGGTAGAGGTGGGCGACGAGGTGGTGAAGATGGATTTCAACCACCCGCTGGCCGGTATGGAAATGCACTTCAACGGGCTGGTGGCCAGTGTGCGCCCCGCCACAGCGGTGGAAATTGACCACGGCCACGTTCACGGCCCCGACGGACACGCGGACGACAAGTAGCCCACTCGTCGGGCGAATCGCGTATGATTTGAATAATTCGCGCGTAAATAGTTTTGGGGCAGCCTACGGCAGTGGCCGGACGAACCCTTCGGGAATTCGCCCGACCACTGTCGTTCTAGAACAGCAAAAACTGCTGGGCGTAAGCCTGGGCCGCCGGGAAAAACGTCAAAAAATCGGCCTCATACGCGGCGTAATTGGCCTGCAATTCGACGGGTGCCGCGCCCATGCCGGAGCCGGGGCGGGCACGGCGGTCGAGGCCGGCGAGGGTACGGCCGATGCCCTCAAATGTAGCGTAGTTTTCGAGCCAGCCTTGTTGCACCATGTAGGGCAACAGGTACTGGAAACGGAGCGGCATAAACGGCTCCTGGACAAGTAGTTGAGTATGAACGCGGGCGGCGAAAACAGGCAGGGTTTCGGGCGAAAACTGGTCGAAGTGCCGGGCCAGGAAATGGTCGAGAAATACATCGGACACCACGCCGGCGTACTTGCCGTGGCCAGCGGCGCGAAGGCGGGCCGTGCTGCGGCGCACGACGGGGTGCTGGTCGGTAAACGTGTCGAGGGCCCGGTGCAGGCGGAGGCCGGTTTGCACGGCCGGCGGGTAGGTTTCGAGCCGCCGGCCGGGCACGGCGTCGGCAATGAAATTGCCGAGGAGAACGCTGCCGTAGTCGGGGGCAGCGGGTGGGCCGGAAAGCAGCAGGTGGGCAAGAAAATTCATGGCGATTGCGCCGGGCCGTCGCTGCTACTGGCGGTGGGCGCGGAGGTAATGCGAAAGTACGCGCTGGGTGCGTCAAGCCGCCCCCGGCACCATAACCTTCACCTTATCGGGCCGTAAGAAAAGGGCAAGAATTCATCTTAAAACTTTTCTTCCTAATGGCCGACCAAACCGCTCTCAGCCACGACGTTTCCAAACTCGTGGAGAAAATAAAAGACATCAAAATTGCGATGATGACCACGGCTGAGCCCGACGGTTCGCTGCATTCGCGCCCCATGTACACGCACGAGCCGCAAGCAGACGGAACGCTGTGGTTTTTCACGGAGGAGGACTCCAAGAAAATCGGTGAGGTAAAAAAAGACCGCCACATCAACCTGGGTTACGCCAACCCCGACGACAATTTGTACGTGGCCATCACCGGCACGGCGCAGGTTGTGACGGACCGGGCCAAAATAAAGGAGTTGTGGAGCGAAAGCCTGCGCGGCTGGTTCCCCAAAGGCTCCGACGACCCCAACATCGCGCTGCTGAAAGTAACCATCGAGAGCGGCGAATTCTGGGACACCCCCAACTCGACCTTGCTCCGCGCTTACGCCTACGCCAAAGCCGTGGTGACGGGCGAGCGGCACCAGCCCGGCCCCGACGAGCAAATGCGGGTAGAGGTGCAATAGGGGGCGTTTCGCACGGAGTTTTTGAAGGAGTAAAGGGAGTTGAAAGGAGTGCATTTGGCCTCTTTTCAACTCCCTTTACTCCTTTAAAAACTCCGTGCAAAAAACCGCAAGAACAGCGAACTCCCACCCCCTAGCAAGCGGGCTAGCAACCCCGGCACGGCGGTGGTTTGGCGCAGCAGCGCGTACAAATCCGTGGCCTCGCGCCAACGGCGGCGGCGCACGGCCTGGCGCAGCTCCCAGCGCAGGCGCACGGCCAGGGCACGGCGCTCCAGGGTGGTGCGACAGAGAGCTAATGCCTTGTAGCACACGACGATGGTAGAGGCCAGGAAAGGGTCTTCGAGCTGGTACTGGCGGGCCGACATCTGGCGCGGGTGCTTGCGTTTTTGGGTCAGGACTTCGTTTTGGTAGGCGAACTGCCAGTCGCGGGCAGCGCGGACCCAGAAGTCGAAGTCTTCGTAGGCGAGGGTTTCGTCGTAGCCGCCGAGGGCCAGCAGGCAAGCGCGGCGCATGAGCATGGTGGGCGTGGAGATGAAGTAGCGGGCCAGGATTTCGGGCAGCACGTAGCCCGTGGCGGGCGCGGGGTGCAGGCCGCCGTGCCCGTCGGGGCGATGGTGCAGGTGGAGGCGGCGGCCGGCTTCGGTGATGATTTCAGCGTTGTGGTAAGCCACACCCAGGGTGGGCGGCAAGGTTTGAACGAAGGCGGTTTGGCGCTCCAAGCGGTTGGGCAGCAGCACGTCGTCGGTGGCAAAGTCAATTATCCAATCGCCCCGGCAGTGGGCCAGGGCTTGGTTGAAGGCACGGCAGTTGCCCACGTTTTGGGACAGCAGCAACAGGTGCCAGGTGGGGTTGTGAGCGGCGTAACGGGCCAGGATTTCGGGGCTGCCGTCGGTGCTGGCGTCGTCCACGAGCCAGACTTCGAGCGGGGGCTGGGTTTGGGCGAGGATGGAATCGAGGGCTTCGGCCAGGAAGGGCGCATGGTTGTGGCAGAGGGCGACGATGGAGATTTGGTGTTTCTTGTTTCTTGTTTCTTGGTTCTTATTTGGGACTTTGCCAAAGCGGTGATTGTGCATGAGTTCAAGAGGCCAGAGTGGAACGAAACAATTTTAACGGCCCCGTTCAGAAACAAGAAACAAGAAACAAGAAACAAGAAACAAGAAACAAGAAACAAGAAACAAGAAACTCAAACCCGCCGCAGCATCAGCCCCGCTCCTACTGCCAGCACCAAGCCGTAGCGCCCCGCTTGCGCCCACACGGCCCCGGCCAGGCCCAGGCGCGGCAACAGCGCCGCTAGCAACGCCACGTAAATAACCGCCGAAACGGCTTGCACGGCCACGTAGCGGCCGGTTTGGGCGCGGGCGGTGAGTTGGTAAATCAGCAACCAACTCAGAAATTTGGCCCAATCGGCGAGGAGTTGCGGGGCCAGCAGGGGCGCGGCGGCGGCCAAACGGGCGTTGAAAAGCAGCGGCAGCAGCCAGTGGCGCGTCAAATAAAGCAGGGCCAACCCCAGGGCCAGCGCCGGCGCCAGCCACGCCAGCGCCGCCCGCACGTAGGCGCGGGCTTCGGGGGGGCGCGGGGCCAGGGCGGCAAGCTGGGGGTAGAACACTGACGCCGCCACGGCCCCGAAAACCATCGTGTAATTGTCGGACAACTTGCTGACGGCTTGCCACAAATCGGTGCGGGCGGGGCCGTAGGCGGCCAGCAGGTGCGCCCGCACGGCGTAATCGACGGCGCGGCCGAAAAGTAGCGTACTTGCCCCCATCAGCCCGAACGCCAGCAGGCCCCGCAGCGCCACCCAGCTCGGGTATGCCAGCGCAGGCCACGGCCGGAGCAACCCGGCCCGGAGCGCCAGCATTGCTGTGAGCAATACACTCATTCCCTGACCCAACAGATAAGCCAGCCAGACGTGCGCCAGTGGCCAGCCCGCCGCCAGGGCCGCCGCCGCACCGGCCAACCCCAGCGCCGCCAGCGCAGCCGTGGCCGTCGCGTAGGCAAGCATTCGGCGGGCCGCCAGCAGCGCCGCAGCGAGCAGCGTCTGGGCTAGCAGCAGGGCCAGGCCAAACAGTAAAATACTCAATTCCAGGCAGCTAAAGCCAGCTCGCCCGGTTAGCGCCAGCACCACGGCGGCACCTGTCAAGGCAGCTGCGTTGAGCACCGCCGCCGCGCCCAGCCACGCCCGGTAGCGCGGGCTGCCGGGCCGCAGCGGGGCAAGGTATTTCGTCAGGCCGACGTGCGTCCCGTCGTTGGGCAGGGCCGTGAGCAGGGCCAGTAGGTTTTGGAATTGCGCCAGCGCCGTGAGGCCGCCCGCCGGGGCCAGCACCGCCACCAATTTATTGAGCAGCAGCGAGCCAACGGCGCGGGCGGCGACGGCGGTGCCGGCGAGTAGCAAGGTGCGCGGCTGGCGGGCAGGCATTTTTTTTGGGTGATTTGGGGCAGTGGTCGCACGAAGCCCTTCGGGCGATTCGTCCGACCACTGCGGGGGTAGACTGCCCGAGGATTGTGGGCGCGAGTCGTTCAACGGCGAGTGGTCGGACGAGGCCCTTCGGGCGATTGGCTACGCCGAACTACGTTTCGTTTGACCACTCGCCTGCCGAGTTCTGCAACTCCTTTCCCCACGTCAGGCGCAAACCAGCCGTAGCCCCCAAATGGCGCTTGAAACGCAGCAGCGAAGCGTTGGGACCGGTGGGCAGCGTAGAGGTGCCCAAGTCGAGAATTTCAAAATTGTTGACACCGGCGAAGTGGTGCAAACCTTCCGTCAGCAGCACCACGGGGCTGAAACTATTGCAATGCAAGGGGCTGGCGGGGTAGAAGTTATACAGCACCCGCGCATCCACCCGAATGGCAACCGTGAGGGCCGCCCACTCCCCGTTGGGCTGCCGGACGGAAAACAGAAAATGGTCGTGCGGGAACTGCTGAAACAGGGCTTGCAGCCGGGCCAGCGGCAGCGGCGGGGCCTGCCCGCGCTCGGCCCGGCAGGCGACGATGAAAGCATGGGCCAGCGGCAGCAGCAGCGGCGGCTCTTGCTCGAAATGCAGACCGTGGCGAACGCATTTGGCCAGCCGCCGCCGCTCCGAAGGGTGCAAGTGGGCGGCGTAGGGCTGGCGCAGGTCGAGGGCATAGTTCTGTTCGGCCAGGACGACGCGGTAGCCGCGCCGACGCAGGATTTCAGCCTGTAAGGCGCTGGTGGCCGGGGCGTAGGCAAAGGCTGGCGGACGCAGCGTGAGGTGCCGGATGCAGCGGCTTGCCAGTTCGGTTTCGATGGTTTCTACAAACCAACGCACCGGGTCGGCGGGCATATTTTCGGCCAGTTGCAGGCCCCCAAACGGGGCCTGACCGGGGCTGTGAGCGGCCTGGTTTTCGGCGTCTAGCCGGACGTAAAAAACGCCCGTCGTGCGGCCTTCTGCCGTGTTTTCGAGGAAAACCCCGAGTACCCGGCCACCGCCGTCGGCTTGCAGCGCCTGGTGCGCGGGCCGCACGAAAAGCCACGGCTCGAAGGCCAACGGCAAGCGCGGCGCGGGCGGGCCATCGGCCGCCGTCTCGGACCCGGTTTCGGCCGCGTAAATAACCCATTCGGGGCCGGCACCGACGGCAGTGATGGGGAAAGAAACAAGCGAAACGGGCAGCGCGGGCATGGGCAGCAACAACGGAAACAGGCGGGCAAAGTACGGCACGGGCCGCGGGTTGCCGCGCCGGGCAACCCGCGTGGCCCATCTTCGCGTACCGGGCCGGGGCCGCGCCCGGTCCTTCGCCCTTTTGTTTTCGTCATGACGCCCGCTCCTATCCAGGCCGACCCGTTTGCCGCCGCCGAGCCGCCCACCCCGGACAACGGCCGCCTCACCGAGCGCAACGCCCAGCGCCAGGCCCGCCAACAAACAGTGGGCCAGCGCCCCGGTACGCTCAACATCCGGGCCGACGCGCTGACGCCCCGCCTCTTTTTAGTGAGCTACGACGAAAACAACCACGCCGAAACCGACTACACCGGCCGCTACCCAGAGCTGTTGGCAGCTCTGCAGGCGGCCCCGCAGCTCAAGCACTGGGTGGACGTGCGCGGCTACGGCGACCAGCCGCTGCTGGAGCAAATGATGCAAGACTTCGGCATTCATCCGCTGCAAATGGAAGACGTGGTGGGCGATTTTCAGCGGGCCAAAGTGGAAGTGTTTGACGAAAACCGGCTGTTTCTGGTGTCGCGGATGACGGAGTTTACGCCGGCGCTGGAAATTGACGACGACCAGCTTTCGCTCTTCACCGGCCCGAACTACGTGCTGAGCTTTCAGGACGATTACGACGACTGCCTGGGGGCACTTCGCACCCGCATCCGCACCAATTTCAGCCAGTTGCGGCGGCTGCCGTCGGCCTACCTCGCCTACGCCCTCACCGACGTGGTGCTCGACCACTACTACCCCACCATGGCCGCCATCGGCGACCACATCGACGATTTGGAGGAAGCCATCTTCCAGAGCCAGCGCCCGCCCCGGCTCCTGAGCCAGATTCTGCGCCTCAAAAAAGACGTGGTGCGCTTCCGCCGCCTCGTGTACCCGGAACGCGACAAGATTGCCGAAATCCTGCGGCTGCCCGACGAAATCGTGCCCGAAAACATCAAGGTCTATTACCGCGACTGTTACGACCACGCCATTCAGGCCCTCGACCTGGCCGAGAGCTACCGCGACAACATCAGCTCCCTCACCGACCTCTTCCTCTCCGACCAAAGCAACCGCATGAACGAGGTGATGAAGGTACTGACCATCATTAGTTCCATCTTCATCCCGTTGAGTTTCGTAGTGGGGCTTTATGGGATGAATTTTCAGCGCGAAGGGCCCCACGGCGAAGTCATGCCCCTCAATATGCCCGAACTCTATCAGCCCCACGGCTACGTGGTGCTGGTGGGCGTGCTGGTGGCCATTGTGGTGGGGCAGATGGTGTATTTCTACCGCAAAGGCTGGCTGAATAGCCAGTAGCGCGGGTTTTCAACCCGCGACGAGCGCAGCGGGTGGCTCGCGCCTAGGCTCGCGTGGGCTTCGTTGCCCACGCCCGGTCGTCGCCCGCACAGGCCCCACAAGCGCGAGTTACTCGCTGCGCTCGTCGCGGGTTGAAAACCCGCGCTACTTCCTCACCAACTCGACCGCCGCACCTCGCGGCCCACGAACCGCACCAACTGCCAACTGGCCGACGAGCCGTCGTACACCGCGCCCACGCCGGTGCCGGTGCTCGGCAGCGGACCGCGCCCAACCGGCTGCCCGGCCCCGTCGAATAAATGCACCTCGGCCGGGCCGGTTTCGGTGAGGGCCAGCAGGCGGTGCGCGGGGCCGAAGTCGAACAGCTGAACGGGGCGGAAGCCGCTCGTGACAAACGACTGGCTGACAAGAGCAACCGGCCGGCCGGGCACGAAAACATCCAGCGTCGGGCCGTCGCTGCGCGTGACAACGAACGTGCGCCCGCGCTGGTCGGGCACGAGGCGGAAACGGGCCGTGCGGCTCCAGGTGGCCACGCGGCGGCGGCTCAGCACGTCGCCGCTGAAGTTGCAGCGCAACAGCTCGCCGTGCTGATTGACGAGTTGAAACGTGGTGCGGGCCAACGTCAAACCGGGTTCGATGAGCAGGCCGCCCGCCAGCCGCGCCCCGGCGCTGAGCGGGAAGCCCGGCAGCAGGCCGCCTGCTTGGTCGAAGGCGTAGATGTAGCCGTTTTGCAGCGGGGCCAGCACCACGAGCCGCCCGGCCACCACCACCAGCGCCGGGCGGCCGGCGAGGGCAAAATCGAGGCGCTTGGGGCCGAAGCCGGGGTAGCGGCGGCCGTTGGCGTCGAGCAGCAGCAGGGCCGTGCCGCCGCCCTCGTCGGGGGTGCCGGTGCCGCCGCCCACGGCCAGCAGGCGGGTGCCCGCCGGGCCGCCGGGCACGGCCAGCAAGTCGGTCCAGCGCAGGCTGTCGGGCAGGTTGAGGGGAAAATTGGCGGCGGGGCGGCCCGCTGGCTCCAGCCAGTGCAGGCGCGGCCCGGCCAGGGCCAGCACCGGGGGCAGGCCCGCAGCCGGGCGGCCCGGCAAGCCCGGCAGCGCCAGCAGCCCGGCAGCGGGCGCGGCCAGCGAATCGGCCCACAGCACCACATCTTCGGGGCTGACGAGGCGCAGTACGCCGGCCGAATCGGCCACGGCCACGGCCGGGGTGCGGGCACCCGCCACCCGCAGCAGCAGCGGCGTGCCGCGCAGCGCCGTGGGCAGGCGCAGGCCGCGCCCGGCGGCCAGGGCATCGGTCGGGCTGCCGCCGAGGGCCGCCGCGCCGGGGCGGCGCAGCAGGATTTGCGTAAAATACTGGGCACCGGGCGCGGCCTCGTCGTCGGCCGGGCGCAACTGCCAGGCTACCTGGGGGAAGCGCTTGAACAGGGTTTCGTTGCGGAGCAGCCCGGCCCGCCGCTCTTCAGTGAGGGCACCCAGCAGGCCGTTCCACGCCTGCCGGGCATCGACGAACATACTGAAGCGGGCGGCGGGCAGGCTTTCTTCGAGCAGCGCCACTTGGGCGGGGGTTTTGGCCCAGGTGCGCCCGGCGGCGATGTCGGCCAAATAGCCCGTGAGGGTTGCTGGCTCGCCCATTACCAGGTAGTTGCCCACGAGGGCCGCCGCCAGGGCGGCCGTATCGGAAGGCGCAGCAGCGGGCGCGGCCGGCGCGGCCCCGGCCAACGGCCCCAGCAGCGCCGCCGCCCCGAACCCGACCCGGTACTGCACGAAATTCCCGACCCGCACGAACCCCGGCGAGGTGCCGTTGAGCCGCCGCAACCGGGCCAGCCAGGCGGCCGTGCGGGCCGGCTGCGGGCAGGCCGCCAGCCACAGGCGCGGGGCCGCGCCGCCGGGCAGCGACGCGGGCAGCCAGGCCAGGGCCAGGCCCGTGCCCAGCGTGGCCCGCAGGCTGTCGAGCCCGCGGCCCTGGGCGCTGCTGTCGGCCGCCGGCGCGGGCCAGGTACGGGCCGGACGAGCCGCCAAATGCAGCAGCAGCGCCAGCCGCGTGGGCAGTACTTCGGCCAGCCCCGGCGCTTGCGACGGCTGCCCCCGCACCCGGCCGTGCAGGGCCGTGCGGGCGGTTTCGGCGTTGGAAAAACCTTGCAGCTCGATGCGCCCGCCGGCCAGCTTCAAGCCCAGCAGACCCTCCGACGTGAGGCTGCACAACTGGTCGAATTCGGCATGGGTATCAGCCTGAAAAAGAACATCCAATAGCTGCGGCAACCGCCGGTAGCTGACGAAAACGGCCGCATCGACGCCGGCCACTTGCAGCGGGTCGAGCTGCGGGAAATCGGCCCGCATGGGGGGGGCCGACGGGCGCTGGGCGCGGAGCACGGCGGCCTCCACCAACGCGGGGTTGGTGGAGGCGAGCAAGTGGTTGCGGTAATTGACCACCGTCAGCCCGCTGCCGCTGCGCCGCTCCGTCAGCAACGACATTTCCAGGCCCTCAAAGTCGCGCACCGTGAGGCGGTAGCGCGGGTCGCGCCCCAGGGTTTCGAGCAGTGTGCGGGCGCGGCGGTACTCGCCGATGGCGGCCAGCGGCACCTGATAGAGCACATCAAACGCGGCCGGGCCGGTGACGTGAACCGACGTGACGACCAACTTTTTGCCCAGCAAGGCGAGCAGGCCGCCGCGCCGCCGCCGGGCGTTGCCCGCCAGGCTATCGGCCAGCGCCAGGTGCCCGCCCGCCTGCTGGAAATAGCGCACGGCCGTCAGGTCGTCCCAGAGCTGCGTTTCCTGGAGGTGACGCACGAGCGCGGGGTGGTCGTGGGTGCTGATGATGAGCACCGCATTGCCGGGCACCAGGGCGTAGGCATCCACCGGCACGGCGGCCAGCGTGCGGCGGTAGTACACGTAGGTAGCCAGCGACAGCAGCAGGGAACCCGCCGCGAGCAGCGCCAAAAGTTTGCGGGACATTGAGGCGAAATTAGGGCTAAAACCGGGGCGGTGTGCCACCAAGCTGTGCT
>JANYFQ010000673.1 GCA_025362615.1 Hymenobacter sp.
CCAGCTCTACCACGACGTGGGCCAGCGCGAGGACCTCTACCTGTCCCAGCAGTTCAGCCTGCTCAAACGCTTCGCCATCCGCCACGACGTGGCCGTGCTCGTCACGGCCCACCCCGCCGGGCAGATTACCGACAAATCCGGCAAGCTCCTGGTGCCCAACGCCTACACCATCTCGGGCGGGAAGATGTGGGCGAATAAATTTGACAACGTGCTGGCCGTGTTCCGCCCCAACTTTCCCGACCCGGCCGTCGAGCTGTGGACGCACAAGATAAAAAAACAAGGCCGGGTGGGCAAGCCCGGAATGCTCGACCTCTACTACGACGTGGTGACGAGCCGCTACGCCCCCGTTACGGGCGAGGGGCCGCACCCGCTCGAAGCCGTGAGCTTCAACCGCCCCGGCCCCCCGCCCCCGCTGCACGGGCTGCCCGCCTCGACGTTCGATGCCGAAACCCCGCCTTTTTAACCCCACCCCACAACCCCAAAACCCCATGAAAGAAAGACCCATTTTGATGAGCGCCCCGATGGTGCAGGCCCTGCTGGCGGGCTCCAAGACCCAGACCCGCCGCGTGGTGAAACCGCAACCCCGCTACGATGCCGACTGGGACGGCGGCTCCTACTACATCACCCTGCACAAAGACCGTCGTGCGTTGGGATTGATTGCCTCTTGCAAAGACCCGCGAAACGCTTCGCTGTTGCTGGAAACCTGCCCTTACGGCCAACCCGGCGACGTGCTGTACGTGCGCGAGGCGTGGCGCAAGCTCCCCGACGGCAGCACGACGTACCGCGCCAGCTACACCGACCAGGAAGCCGCCGCCGCGAAGTGGAAGCCCGGCATCCACCTGCCCAAGTCCGAGAGCCGCCTGTGGCTCAAAATCGTGTCGGTGCGCGTGGAGCGGTTGCAGGACATCAGCGAGGCCGATGCGGTGGCCGAGGGCATTGAACACGTTTGCGACTGGCCCACGGGCGAACACGACGGCACGAGCGCCGTGACGCGGGCGCTCTACCGCAATTACCTCTCCACCGAAAAAAGCACGGCTGCCGACCCTTACGACATTGTGGCAACCCTTGCCGGAGTAGCCGAGATAGCGGCGCAAGCGTGGGCGCGGGCCAGCTACCGCTCGCTTTGGGAAAGCATCAACGGCCCTGGTTCGTGGGACGAAAACCCGTGGGTGTGGCGCGTAGAATTTCGATTGGCAGAAATGCCTTTTTAACCCACAACCCCTTGCTTATTAACCGTTTGCTTCGTATCTTACACCTGCTTAACGCCCCGCAATATGACCGACATTGAAAGAGCCGCCGACCACCTGCGCGGTGCCTTGAGCTACCTCGCCGACTTTGAACAGGACGGTGCCCCGGAACAGGCCGCCAACGCCGCCCACCACGCCGAGAAAGCCGAGGCGCTGCTGACGCGGATGGCCGACGAGGCCGAAGCACATTTTGCCGCCGAACCGGCTTAACCCCATTTTCCGCCCCGGCCATGCCCTACAACCCCGCCCCGATGACCCCCGAACGCCTGGCCGAAATCAGCGCCAACATGGACTTGCCCGAACAGCAAAACCCCTACATCGGCAGCTACGACGCGGCCTTCGACGCGGCGGCCGACCTGCTGGCGGAAGTCGAGCGCCTGAAAGCCGAGAACACGCGCCTGCAACGCCTGGCCGACATGGCCGAAGACGGGTGCGCCGAGTGCCTTGAACGCCTCAAGGCCGCCGAAGCGACCGGCGCGGGCTGGATTGACGTGCGGCAGCGGCTGCCGGAACCCGGCCAGCGAGTGCTTTGCTTTACTCCCATAGGGCCGATAAATCATTTTGTCGGCCGCCACTTGCTGCCAAACAAGGAATATCCCGCAGCACATTGGCAGGGTTCGGCTAGGCACAAGTACGACCAAATCACCCACTGGCAACCCCTGCCGCCCGCCCCGTGACCCCGCCCCTGGTCCGCCACTACCGCTCCGCCACCTGCGGCAGCCGCTTCCGCCTCACCCGCACCCCCGCCACGGGCCGCGCCCCGGCCACCCTCAC
>JANYFQ010000674.1 GCA_025362615.1 Hymenobacter sp.
CCAACACCTAAACCCAACACCGAACACCGAACACCGAACACCGAAAACCCCCATCTTTGCCAGCCGTTCAACCCGACACCAGGCATTAAGCACCAAGCCCTCAAAACATGGCCCACATCTCCTCCGGCGGGCGCAAGCCCGCCCGCAGCAACCGCCACTTCACCACCGACAACGCCGCCGGCCCCTACGTGGCCGGCAAAGTCGATGGCACCTACCTCACGGCCCGCGAGCGCGAAACCGCCGTGCTCGTGAGCGTGCCGCCCCGCCGCCAAACCGAAACCCAAACCACCGAGTACCTCGACGAGCTGGCGTTTCTGGTCGAAACCGCCGGGGCCACGGCCACCAAACGCTTCGTGCAGCGCCTCGAAAAGCCCGACATCCGCACCTACATCGGCGAAGGCAAGCTGGCCGAAATCAAGGCCCACGTGCAGCACGAAAACAGCAGCATGGTCGTGTTCGACGACGACCTCTCGCCCTCGCAGCTCCGCAACCTGGAGGCCGAGCTGCAAGTCAAAATCGTGGACCGCTCGCTGCTGATTCTCGACATCTTCGCCCTGCGGGCCAAAACCGCCACCTCGCGCACCCAGGTCGAGCTGGCCCAGTACCAGTACCTGCTGCCCCGCCTCACCGGCCTCTGGACCCACTTGGACAAGCAGCGCGGCGGCGTGGGCATGAAAGGCCCCGGCGAGACGGAAATCGAAACCGACCGCCGCATCGTGCGCGACCGCATCGCCTTCCTCAAAGAAAAGCTCGAAGACCTCGACCGCCAGGCCGTCACGCAGCGCAAAACCCGCCTGGGCACCGTCCGAATGTCGCTCGTGGGCTACACCAACGTCGGCAAAAGCACCCTCATGAACCTGCTGGGCAAGGCCGAAGTCTTCGCCGAAAACAAGCTCTTCGCCACCGTCGATGCCACCACCCGCAAGGTCGTGCTCGACAACCACATCCCGTTCTTGCTCTCCGACACCGTGGGCTTCATCCGCAAGCTGCCCACCAGGCTCATCGAAAGCTTCAAGAGCACGCTCGATGAAATCCGCGAAGCCGACGTGCTGCTGCACGTCGTGGACATTTCGCACCCCAACTTCGAGGAGCAAATTCAGGTGGTGAAGGACACGCTGGCCGAAATCGGGGCCGCCGACAAGCCCACACTCCTCATCTTCAACAAAATCGACCAGTACCGCCCCGACGACCTGGCCGACCTCGACCCCTTCGGCGAAGTGCTCGATGCCGAAGGCGAAAACGCCCCCGCCGCCCGCCCGCCCCTGGCCCAGCTCCAGGCCACCTACATGGCCCAGATGCACGACCCGGTGGTCTTCATCTCGGCCCAAACCAAAGAAAACGTGGACGAGCTGCGCCAACTCCTGGCCGCCCGCGTGGAAGTGTTGCAAGCGCAGAAGTACCGCTAACGGTAGCGCGGGTTTTCAGCCCGCGCTACCCCTTTGCCCGTTCCTGCGTATGCGCCCCATCTCCCCTCTTTTCAGTGGTGCTTCTCTTACCCGATGACTACAAAAATTCTCCGCAACGCCCTGCTGCTGGCCCTGCTGCCTACCACCGTAGCCCAGGCCCAGGACGTACCGCGCACGTTTCCGCCGGCCGCGCCCTCGGCCCGCGATTCGGCCACCACCATCCCCGACCGGCAGACCTTCGCCAACCCCTCGGTGCTGGGGCAAGGGCCCAGCAAGGGCCTGATTGTGCGCTACGAGCGTATGCCGGAGTTCAAGGTCAGCACCGCCGCGCAAGTAGTGGGGCTTTCGGCCTACAACGGAGCCGCCACCAAAGATGCCCGCATCTCCGTCAAAGCCTACATTCCGGCCGTCAATCACCCGCACCTCAAAGTCATCGTGGGCCTGAGCTACGAGCGCGAAGAGTTCAAATTCTCGCAACTCAACCAAGACAATGAGCTGATAAATAACATCGAGGACAAGGGCCTCAAGAGCACGGCCATGCAGCTCGCCGTCATCCGCCCCGTCGATGCCGTGCATTGGTATCTGGCGCGGGTGAAGGGCGAGCTGGCCGGCGACTATACCTCCGGCGAGCTCACCAAAAAGGACTACCTGCGGGTATCGGCCGAAGCGTTTTACGGCTGGAAGCGCAGCCCACGCTTTTCCTGGGGCCTCGGGTTTCAGTACGGCTACACGTTCGGGCGGCTGAGCTTTTACCCGGCCCTCATCTACAACCGCACCTTCTCCGACCGCTGGGGCGTGGAGGCGCTGTTCCCAGCGCGGGTGCTATTACGCTACAACGCCTCGCCGACCTCCATCTTCTACACCGGCTACGGCGTGGACGGCCTCAACTACATCGTCCACCTGCGCGACCCACTGGTGCGCCGCACCGAAGCCGGCCTGCCCGACCCTACTAAAACGCCCCTCCAAACCCTGGAGCTGCGCCAGATTGAGCTAAAATACCGCCTTCGCTACGAGCGCGAGCTGCTCTCGTTTCTGTGGCTGGGGGCCGAAACCGGCTACCGCTACAACTACGCCTTCGATGCCTTTGACCGCACCAACGCCGACCGCGAAAAAATCATCAGCTCCACCTTTGCCGGCACCCCCTACTTTAGCCTGGAATTGTTTCTGGTGCCGCCCCGCAAGCTGATGGAAAAAGCCGGTGTGCGGCGGTAGATGAATGAGCCGGTTACGTGCTACACCAAAACGCTACGACCAGCCTCCGCCAACGGCGGCTACCACAGCCGAAGACAGCCGAGTATAAAAAGGACAGCCCCCCCCCGACCCACTTGCCACTGCTGCTAAATCTACACCAAACGTATTCAAATCAAGCTGACCCAGTACGTGCATAGCTTCAACTCGCAAAAACTATCTGAATAGGCCAGGGTAGTACGGACGGGCGGCTTCCAGAACAGCTTGGTGGTACACAAAACACGTACACTGACTTCGAAGCCGCCCTAAACAGTTGGTTTACAAATTTTGTACGGTGGACTCACAAACTCGCAACAAGCTTGTCGGAGGCGTACACATAGCAAAAGGTAGCCCACCCGAAACCTTTCTTTGCACAGGCTCTCGCACAAAAAAAGCGCCGACCTGTTGGCCGGCGCTTTGCAAAGAACTCAGGAAAGAGCAACACCGCTGTAACTATCCGGTCTTGTTTTGACGCAAACAGATTCCGGTGCCGACTTAGCAACCCACTAAGTCAGCTAAAGCTGCGTCAAGTTGCAGTGCTAAAAAGACCACAGGTTGTACTCGTATTCCACCAAGTCAGCCGCCGTCTGCTGAGACGCCAGGATGCCCTCCTTGTCGCCACCAAAGACATCCGTAAGCGTCTTGTTGCCAGGGTTCGACACTTTGGTAATGTAGGAGTTGAACAACCACAGTTCGAACGCGTCAGCCAAGTTCTTGTGCTGCGCGTCGTTCTGCGAGTTGAACCAGATGGCATTCTGCGGATTGTTGCGGAACACCTTAACCAAGTCGCTGTACTTAAACACGCCCACTATCGTCTCAAGCCCCCCCACGTTGAGCGGCAGTGTTGAAGGCACCACAATGCTAATGGACTTGATATCGTGATACATACGCGAACGCTTCTTATCAAAAATCATGTCCTCTTTCAATTCCATCTGGTACAGGTCTTGGTACCGGTATGGAAAACTAGTTGGCTTGGGCGGGGCGGCAGCCACGGCAGGCACCGTCTCCATGATGACCTTACCCTTACGGTCCTTCATCGGCTTGCCGTTGGCATCCAACTTGGGCTGTTTCTTGGTAGCGGCGGCCGTTTTCTTTTTGCCACCCTTAGCAGGAGCGCCCCAACCGTCGTCGGCGGCACCACCGCCGAGGTCGTCAGCACTAAAACCCAGGGCCGCTTCTTCGGCGCTCAATTTCACGCCTTCTTCGGCGTACGACATCTTTGCTATCACCTCGGGGACGGTGAATGTCTTATTCAACGAGTCGTTCGTGTAAGCTTGTAATTCGCCCCGTTTCACGGCTTCGATGATGATGCCGCTTATTTCCTTACCCTTCGAGAACATAGGCTGGTTCTGCTTCTCGCGCAAGTCCACAGACCGCCAAACGCTCTTGCGAAACATCTGGTCGGAAGCGGGAATAGGGCGCATCGAGCCAGTGCTGCTAGCTGTAGTAGCCTGCTCCTGTGCCGAGGCAACGAGCGGGAACGAAAGGGTAGCCGCAACAGCAGCCAGCGAAAATAAAGGCTTCATGGGGTTCAGCTTAAAAATAGGATTGACATAGAAACGACCTGCTCAACGCAGGCCGTTTCCTAATAATTGCGCCGGACGAAATAAGGAAGCCTAAATCAGCGGCACGTTGAACACCTTGCTGATATTGACTGCTTCAGTCTGCCCTTGGAAGTTCTGGCGCTGCACTTCCTTCACCTCAATGAAGAGGCGGTCGCCGGGGCTGTACGAGTTCACCACTTCACTCAAGTCCGCCTGCGGGCCGCTGACGTTTTTGGTCATAACCGGGCGTTTGCCATGTACCAACGTCACATCGTAGCGGGCTACGCGGTAACGGGCATCTTCGGGCAGGAAGGCCGCGAAGCTTTGGTCAGGAATAGCTTTGAGCACCAATGAACGGACGGCAGTACCGGGAGTTCCTTGCTTCTCATTGGCTTCGCGGCCACCCACGAAACACTTGATTTCGGGCTTCGGAATCAAGCGCACCTGGAAGGTTTGCGAACCAATGGCATTGCCCTCGCTGGCAACATTGAGTGTCACCTCTTTAGCGTTGGGCACCAGCGTCACCTCACCTTTCTGAGCCCCCGCGATAACCGAAGCTCCCGAAGCATTGAAGCTGGGCTTATACTGGGCACCGAGTGCCGGCACGTTTACCGTCAGCTTGTTGCCGCACTTAAAGTACAAAGCATTCACCGAAGCCGACTGAATCTGCATCACCGGCTTGGTAATAGTGTAAGGCACAAGTACCTTGAACGTAGTATCGCGCCCGTTTTGGTTGATGCGGATAGTACCGGTCCAGCTAGCTTTGGCGTTACCCTCTTTATCGAAAGAACCAGGGCGGGCTGTAAACTCAATTTTGCCGTGGTTTGTCTTCGAGTCAACCGCCAGCGAGCTACCGTTCAGGGTCATCGTTTGCTTAAGGCCTGTAGCAGCAGCCGTCAGAAACAGTTCGGCCTTGTACTTGGTACCGGCCGCAACCGTGTTAGATTCAGCCGAGGCAAAGGCACCGATTTTGTCAAACTTGATGGTTTGAGCACCGACTTTGGCTGCCTGAATTTGCAAAGCTTCAGCCTCATATTTCAACACCTCTGTTTCTTTGGCAGAAAGCGTAGCAAGGGCGGCCACCAACGGAGTGCTCTCAAAGTTCAACTCAGCAAAATCCTTAGACTTTTGCTCTTTCGTGTGCTGGTCCGTTGATTTTGTGATACGCACATCGTCCTTGCCATCCAGAGCCAGCGGCGTTGCGCCCGGCACATACGCACGTATGTAATCTGAGTACTCGTTGAGTTTACCTTTCAACGGGTAACCAAGGCCACTCTTTTTAGTGCCGCCAATCATGGTGTTAGCCACAATACCGTCAGCATTGATGTCTTTGTACTCGTTGGAACCCTTTGTGTTTTTGGTTGCGACAACCAACTTGTCACGCACGTCGCGCAGGTAGGCAATTACGTCCTTCGTCTTTGCGCGAATTTCTTCGCTTTGCTTCAACACAGCAATGTCGCGGGCTTGATTCTTGTTATCAGCTACCGCTTTACTGATGCTTTTCACCGTGCTTTCAGCAGCCCCATCGGTCTTACTGTTTACTTCCAGCAAGCCGTCGTCAATAAACTTAAACTTCAGCATCACTGCCGATTGCACCTGGAGGGCGAGAAGAGCCGTCAGCACGAGGTACATCATGCCAATCATCTTTTGCCTCGGTGTTTCTTTTCCGCCTGACATTGTTTAGGTCCTCTAAAAGGTGAAGGGGGAAATGACTAGGCTTGAGCCGGAGCACGCATGGCGTTCAGCATATTGCCGTACACGCGGTTGAGCGAGGTCAGGTTGCCGGTCAGGCTGGCTACTTGCTTTTGAAACTGCTCGGTGTCTTTGCCGGCCTGAGTCATGTTTTCCATCGCCTTGCCCAGCGTACCGTAGAACTGGTTCATGGACTTGAGATGCGTATTGGCATCCTTCAGTTCCATTTCGTACACCGCATTGAGGGCACCGAGGTTCTTGGTCACGTTTTGCACCTGCATATGATACTCCTTAGCATCGTTGGTGGCGCTCGACATGGCGGTAATGGCCGTCACAGTGTTCGAGTAGGCTTTATTGATGTTGTCGAGCGAGGTAGCCGCCGTGCGCACTTTGGCCGTGTACTCGTCGGTGGCGTTGGTAGCATCGCCCAGCTTGCCGAGTTGGGCGGTGGTGGTACTGAGACGGTTGAGGCCGCTACCCAGATTGGTAAGGGCTTCCGGCGTGATGTTGGCGTTCTTCAGCATATCATCCAGCTTCATCGTCAAGCCTTTGCCGGTAGGGGCATCAATGGCTTTCGTTGAAGGGTCATGGCCTTCATTCAATTCTGGGTAAACGAGCCCCCAGTCCACTTCCTTCGGGTTGGGTTGAAACGCACTTAAAAAAAAGATGACGGCTTCAGTACCCAAGCCAACCATTAGCATGATGTCGGCTCCATCCAAGTGAAGGATTTTAAAGAGCGCACCGATGATAACTACTGCGGCCCCAATGCCATAAATTTTGGGCATTACCGAGTCGTAGAAAAAATTCCCTTGAGCTGCCATGACGTTGTGTTTTGAAGAGAGAAGTGGGTGAGGTGTGAGGTGTTTGGGTGTTGGGTTCTAGTTAAGCGACGCATTGGTACCCATACCAATTTGAATCATCGAGCAGCGAAAGCCGATGAATGAACGGGCGGAGTCTTGGTATTCGAAGTTGCGAGTTCCGGTTTCGAGGAAGTAAGCAATGTCTTTCCACGAGCCGCCACGCACTACTTTGCGAGGCTCGTTGTCGTCCGGGTTGGTGGGGTTCAAGTCCCACACTACTGGCACCGAAGCCTCCATGTAAGCGTCATCGCACCACTCCGATACATTGCCGGCCATGTCGTACAAGCCGAAATCGTTGGGGAAAAAT
>JANYFQ010000685.1 GCA_025362615.1 Hymenobacter sp.
CACCACCTGCTGGGCTACAACGAGGCCGGCGAGCTGGCCGCCTACGCCCGGCTATTTGGCGCGGGCAAGAGCTACGAGCAGGCCAGCATTGGGCGCGTGATTGTGGCCCAGCCGTTCCGGCAATACGGCCTGGGCCGCGAGCTGATGCGGCAGGCCCTGGCGTATTCGGATGCCTTGTTTGGACCGCAGGCCAATAAAATCGGGGCGCAGCAGCACCTGGAGCGGTTTTACAATGGGTTCGGCTACGAGCAGAGCGGACCGATGTACGTGGAGGACGGCATTCCGCACATTCCGATGGTGCGGCCCGAACGCCTGTGACGCAATTAGGAATTAGGAAGGCGTTCAGTCGCAGCCGTCTGGGCCGCAGGCATCGCCATCGGCCACCACGGTCAGGGCCGGTTTGGCGGGTTTGGCGGGTTTGAACTCCTCGTACACCTTCGCCAGCACTTCTCCGAACAGCTCACTGGGCTGCGCGCCGGACACGGCGTACTTGTCCTCGAACACGAAGAAAGGCACGCCGCGCACGCCGATTTGCTGGGCGTGGTACTCGTCGCGGCGCACGGCTTCGGCGTAGGTGCCGGCCCGCAGGGCGGCCCGGCTTTCGGTGGCATTGAGGCCGACTTCGGTGCCGAGCTGCACCAACGTATCCAGGTCGCCGATGTTCTGGCCTTCGAGGTAGTAAGCGGCCATAAGGCGCTCCTTGGTGGCATCCTGCCGGCCGTGGTGCGCCCCGAGGTGGATGAGTTGATGCGCCAGAAACGTGTTGGCCGGAATGGTGCGGTCGAAGTCGTAATGCAGGCCCACCTCCAGGGCAACCTGGGTCATTTGGTCGCCCATGCGGCGGGCTTCGTCGGTCGAAATGCCCTTCTTTTTGGCTAGCGACTCGTGGCTGCTTTCGCCGGGAATGGGCTCGAAATCAGGCGTGAGCTCGAAGCTGTGCCACACGACTTCGACCTCGTCGCGGTGCGAGAATGCTTTCAGCGCATTTTCAAACTTGCGCTTGCCAACGTAGCAGAACGGGCAAACCACGTCGGACCAGATTTCAACTTTCATATCGTTGGGGAGAGATTTTGAAGCGAGAGAAGCCGCTACAAGAAGCCGGGGCGGCGAAAAGTTTCCGGGGGGCTGGAATGGAGGAAAAGTCGGTCATGTTGAGCGCAGCGAAGCGCCCTATCACCGCTGAACAACCTGGGCAAACATTACGCGAACGTGATGAAGTGCTTCGCTGCGCCCAGCATGACAACCAAACTCAGCCAAATTCAGCCACAATGGTCAACCGCCATTGCGCCTCCTGCCACAACCTTCGCCCCCAAAACCCGGTTAGCAACCCCGGCCCTAAAGTGGCCATTTCCCTCCCAACCGACCACTAACTACTATGGAATATCAAACACTAGGCTCCTCCGACGTTTCTGTTTCGCGCATCGCCTTTGGCAGCTGGGCGGCCGGCGGCTGGATGTGGGGCGGCACCGAGCAGAACGATGCCGTGGGAGCCATCCACGCCAGCTATGAGCTGGGCGTGACCAGCATCGACACCGCGCCGGTCTACGGAATGGGCCTCAGCGAGGAAATCGTGGGTGAAGCACTCAAAAGCCTACCCCGCGACAAGGTTCAGATTCTGACCAAATTCGGGATGCGCTGGGACCTGGCCCAAGGCGACTTCGCCCTGAAAACCAAGGACAACACCGGCCGCGACCTCGACGTGTACAAGTACGCCGGCCGCGCCAGCATCATCAAGGAGTGTGAGGACAGCCTGCGCCGCCTCGGCACCGACTACATCGACCTCTACCAGCAGCACTGGCCCGACACCACCACCCCGATTGACGAGACGATGGAGGCCGTGAGCCGCCTCATCGAGCAGGGCAAGATTCGCGCCGCCGGCGTGAGCAACTACTCGGTGGCCCAGATGCAGGAAGCCGAAAAAACGGTGAAGCTGGCGTCCAACCAAGTGCCCTACAGCATGGTGCGGCGCGATATTGAGGCCGATGTGGTGCCGTATTGCTTGGCGAATAATAAGGCCATTCTGGTTTACAGCCCGCTGCAGCTGGGCCTGCTGACCGGCAAAATGAAGCCCGGCCAGCAATTCGGCCCCGGCG
>JANYFQ010000700.1 GCA_025362615.1 Hymenobacter sp.
CTTTGCGATGAACGAACTCCTGCCCACCTACCAGCTCCAGGCATTTTGCAGCCCGCAACCGGCCGCCGTGGGGGTGTACTTTCCTGATTATGCTGCCCCACGGCCCACGATTCCGCTGCACCGCCCGTACCGCAGCGACTACTACAAGCTTAGCCTGTGCCTGCGGGGCACGGCCGAGTTGAAAGTGAACCTGGAAACCTGCGTGGTCGGCCCCGGCTGCCTGGTTCTGACCACGCCGAACGTCATCAAGCAGTGGCAGCTCATGTCCGAGGACTACGAAACGCTGTCCGTCTTTTTCACGCAGGACTTCATCACGACCAACAACGCGGCCACCGGCCGGCTGCGCTTTCTGGTGAACCCTACCACCTACGTGCTCCCGCTTTCGGCCGCAGAAACGGAGAACGTGGCGGCTTCCTTTCGCTTTTTGCAGCAGAAATACAACAGCCCGCACGCCGAACGGGACAATATCCTCAAAAACATCATCAACAGCCTGCTCTACGAAATAGGCCCCCTTTTCGACCAGCCCGCTGCGGTACCGGCCGGGAGCGTTACCCGCAGCCAGCAGTTGGCGGCGGCCTTCCGGCAATTGGTACTGAAACATTGCGTTTCGGCGCGCAGCGTGCAGTTCTACGCCAACCACCTGTGCATCACGCCGCGCCACCTCAACGAGCTGGTGAAGGCCGTGACCGGCCGCACCGCCAGCAACTGGATTGCCGAAGCCGTGGCGCTTGAAGCCAAAGCCCTGCTGCAAAACCCGGCCTTGCCCATTCAGCAGGTGGCCGCGAGCCTGCACTTCGCCGACCAGTTTGCCTTCAGCCGCTTCTTTAAAAACAGCACGGGCCTTTCGCCCACGGCGTACCGACGGGCCGGCTGACCCGTAGGCCGGCCGCAGGTGCCACCCTTTCGCCACAGCTTGCCACCCTTCGGCCATTGCCCGGCCGGGGCGGAAGCCGGAATTTTGCAGTGTCTTTCAACCAACCCGCCGCCAACGCCGGCCACGGGGTACCGGAAACCATTCACCCCCGTAAAATTTCTCTTTATGATACTAGTAACTGGCGCAACGGGCAACCTTGGCTCGGCCACCCTGGAGTTTTTGCTGCAGAAACTCCCCGCTTCCCAAGTGGCCGGCCTGGCCCGTAGCGCCGAAAAAGCCGCGCCGCTGCGTGCGAAGGGCATTGACATCCGCTTGGGCGACTACACCGACCACGACTCGCTGGTGGCCGCCTTCACCGGGGTGGACAAGCTCTTCCTCGTCGCCTCCAACAATCAGCAGGGCCAAATCGGGGCCCAACACGTCAATGTCATCGCCGCCGCGAAGGCCGCCGGCGTTCGGCACATCGCCTACACCAACGGCGACATCAAAGACCCGGACAACACCGCGCTGGCCTGGCGGGAAAACGGGCACCGGATGACGCGCGAGGCGCTGATGAACTCGGGCATTCCGTACACGCTCTTTCAGAATACCCTCTACGCCGAAGTGCTGCCCTACTACCTGGACGCGAACGTGCTCGATGCCGGCATCTCCTACCCGGCGGGCAACGGGCGGGTGCCGTTTGCCACGCGCCGGGACATGGCCGAAGCCTCGGCCACGCTGCTGGCCCGCCAAGAGCCGCTCCAGGACCGGTACATATTGGCTTCCGAAACGGCCTATTCGTTTGCGGACCTCGCCCAAATACTGTCCGAGCTGGCCGGCAAGCCGGTGGTCTATCACAACCTGGACGCGGCCGCGTACAAGGCGAAGAAGCTAGCCGCCGGGGTGCCCGAGCATATGCTGGGCCACTTGATGAGCTTCGGGCAGGCCATTGCCGCCGGCGACCTGGACACCGGCCACACCGACCTGCCGGCGATTCTGGGCCGGCAGCCCACGCCCTTGCGGGAGTATCTGAAGTCCGTTTATTTTCCGCAAAACTAATTTTTCTTCCCCATGAAACTTTCTGAAAAAGGACCCCTGGCCCCCGTTCCCGTGCTGGCCGCCGTCCTCGAACCCGTTTCGCAAGCCGTGCAGGGCTGGCCCGGCATCATCGCCGCCGCCCATTGGGACCTTTACCGGGTGGGCGAAGTGGTGGACGGGGCCGATTTTTACGTGGGCGAGGAAGAATTGGGGCACATTCACCTCGGGGGCGACGTGCATTTGGCCAGCAGCCCCGCGCTGGGGCAGGCCCTGGTGGCCGGCGGCTGGGCCAAGCCCATGCGCTTCGGCGGCACCCAGTACGGCGGCTGGACGGAATTCCAGGTACGCACTGCCGCCGACGCGGCGCACGCGGCGTGGCTTTTTGAGCTGAACTACCAGCGCCTGCGCGGCCGGCCCGAAGCCGAGCTGGTCGCCGAAATTGCCGGCCATCGGGCCGTTTCGCGCTGACCGGTAGCGGTAGGCCCCGCTGCGAAATTTGAGCCGCCTAGCACCCCAGCGGGCCGGAAGGCGGGGGTCGACTCAGTACGGCAGCGAAAAGCCGGGGCCTACTGGTGCGCTACCTGGGCGGGAGCCGCAGTTAAGCTACAAACTTCCGCAATCCGGCTACGGGCCGCCAGTAACCGGGCCGGACCTTTGTAGTACAAATTAACGCCCCATCTTATGACCCCCACAACCCCCCAAACGCACATTGCCGGCGAAACCGGCACAGCTCCCGCTGCGGGCGCTACCCCCAAAATATGGTTTATCACGGGCGCTTCCCGGGGCTTTGGCCGCGTCTGGACGGAAGCCGCCCTGCAACGCGGCGATAAGGTGGCCGCCACGGCACGCCAACTGGACAGCATCGCGGATTTGACGGCAACCTACGGAGCCAACGTCTTGACGCTGGCGCTGGACGTGACAAACCCTGCGCAGGTGAAAACGGCCGTCGCACAGGCCCACGCGCACTTCGGTCGGCTCGATATTGTGCTCAATAATGCCGGGTACTCCCTGGTCGGCACGATTGAGGAAGCCAGCCTGGACGAAATCCGGGCCATGTACGAAACCAACGTGTTCGGGGCCGTGGCTGTCATTCAGGCCGCGCTGCCGCTGCTGCGGGCGCAGGGCAGCGGCCACATTTTGGGCACTTCCAGCAACCTGGGCCACGTCACCATGCCGGTCATCGGCTACTATTGCTCCACCAAGTGGGCGTTCGAGGCCATTCACGAAAGCCTGGCCGCCGAAGTGGCCTCGTTCGGCATCAAGGTCACCATCATCGAGCCAGGGGCCTACGCCACCGAGTTTGGCAGCCCGGAGTCGTTGCGCTTCGCGGCCGGTTTGGAAGTGTACAACGATTTTAAGGACGACTTCTTCACGGGCTTGCGGGGCCTGGAACGCGGCAACCCGGCCGCAACCCCGGCGGCCCTCTTCGCTGCGGTAGACGCCGCGCAGCCGCCCCTGCGCTTGTTCCTGGGCAGCCACAACCTGCCCGCGGTGCGCGCGGCCTACGCCGAGCGGCTGGCCACCTGGGAAGCCTGGGATGGCGTGGCAAGTGCCGCCCAGGGTGCCGCCAACTAAACCCGCATTGGCCGCCGGTGGTTGAAAGCAGCTACCGGCGGCTGATTGGAACAAGTGGAAATGATGAACAAACCAGGAAATGCGCCGCTTCGATTTACTTCCTTGTCCGAAGCGCACCGGGCCTTGGGCTTGCCGCCGCCCCTGCACCCGCTGATTAGCCTCTTAAAAGGGGCCCGCCTGCCAGCGGAAGGCGTTGGAGCGCAGCCACACGCGCTGAGTTTTTATAAAATATCCTACCGGCCCAGGTTGAGCAGCCGGCTCAAGTACGGGCAAGGGTACTATGATTTTGAGGAAGGCGGCTTGTTGTTTGCCGCCCCCAACCAGGTTATCGGCGGCCCGGAAGAACACGAGGCAGGGGCCTGCGGTCACTACACCCTCCTGATTCATCCGGATTTTTTGGCGGGCAGCCCGTTGGCTAAAAAGATGCAGCAATACGGCTTTTTCACTTACTCGGTCAACGAGGCGCTGCACGTGTCAGCGCAGGAGAAGGAATTGGTTTTGGCGCTGTTTGAAACGATGGAAGCGGAGCTGGCCAGCCGCTTGGATGAATTCAGCCAAGAGGTGGTCATCGCCCAGCTTGACCTGCTGCTGACCTACGCCAACCGCTTCTACAAGCGCCAGTTTATCACACGCAAAGCGGCACACGGCGGCCTGCTGCTGCAGCTGGAAGAAACGCTGACCGACTGCTTTCGCCGCGAAGATTTGGCCCAGCGGGGCATTCCCACGGTTCATTATCTGGCGCAGCGCCTGCACGTTTCCCCCAGCTACCTGAGCGACATGCTACGGGCGCTAACCGGCCAGAGCGCCCAGCAGCACATCCACGACAAGCTCATCGGGCAAGCGAAGGAACAACTGGCCACCACGGGCTTGTCGGTGAGCGAGGTGGCCTACGCACTGGGCTTCGAGCATCCGCAGTCTTTCAGCCGGTTTTTCAAAACCAAGACCGCCCTTTCGCCGCTGGCGTTCCGGCAGTCTTTCCGGCACAACTGACGCGGGCTGCCCCGCTGCCTGACACGATAAAGCCATTTTAGGGGCAGCGCGTGGCTTTTCCTGGCCCGCGCTGCCCCTTCGGTTTCCCTTTCCAGTCCCTGATTTTATATCGAAGAGCGGTCGGGCAGAACCTGCTTCCTGCCCGGCCGCTTTTTGCTACTTGTAAACCTGCGCGAGAAACTGCGCGGTCGTGGTTGGCTTCCTTCCCAGGAAAGCCTCAAGGGTCGAATCTTCGACATCCATCATGCCTTGCGCCACCGCACTGGCCCACGTCGTGAACATACCGATGTACACGTCCGGCACCCCGAACTGCCTGAGCGTGGCCTGAAACTCACCGACCGGGGGCGACTGGTAGGAAATTTCCTTGCCCAGGATGCCGGACAGGTTCCGGGCGATGTCCCGGAACGAAGCGGATTCGGCATTGGCCAGCACGTAACGCTGGTTTTCGTGGCCTTCCGTGGTCAGTACGTGGGCGGCGGCTTCGGCCAGTTCCTCCCGCAGCACCCAACTGGCTTTTCCCTCCTGCGCGGGAAACCGGATGATGCCCGTTTCGGCCACTTTGTCTCCCGCGAACAGGGGAATCATCTCCAGGTAGATGCCATTCTGAAGAATGGTGTAGGCCAGGCCACTGGCTTGGAGAAGCTGCTCGGTTTGGGCATGAGAATCCAGAAAACCGGCAATGGCGGAGTCCTCGTAAGCCGGCTTCGTGACGAAGGAAGTGTAAACGACGTGTTTTACCCGCGCCTCCTTTGCCGCCCTGATGGCGTTTGCGTGGTGCGCGGTGCGGTTTTCCACGGCTCCCCGGTCGTTGCTGGACACCAGCAACAGCTTGTCCACCCCTTGCAACGCGGTCACCAACGACGCAACGTCCGCGTAGTCGCCGACCCGCAAGTCAATTCCCTGCTCTTCGAGGTGTTGGCCCTTCGCGGCATCCCTTACCAAAGCGGCAATTTGCTGGGGCGCGATGCCTTTTTTCAATAGATGCTCAATGGCTTTCGCGCCGTACTGCCCGGTTGCGCCTGTGACTAGAATCATGTTGCCTGTTGGTTGAGTGAATGGAAAGGTTGCCTGGGTTGAAGCCCCGGATGGGCACTGGCCAACCGAACGGCCAGGGTGTTGGTTGGTGTTCAGATTACCCAAAGTAATCGGCCAGCCGTTTGGTTCGTACCTTGTCGGGACTTCAGGTTACGCGGCGGTAGCCTGGTTACCCGCCGGTAATCAGGCCCGATACTTCCTTCTGTCCTCCCCCGACCATGACC
>JANYFQ010000017.1 GCA_025362615.1 Hymenobacter sp.
TTGGGCACCACCGAGCCGCTTACCTTCCGCAGCAGCACCGAGTCGCCGACGGCCGAAAGCAGCAGGTCGGCATCTTTGAGCACCAGCACCGCGCCCCTGGCGGGCGGGGCGTAGTAGGTGTCGGCGGTGGCCGAAGGCGTAAAACCGCCGCTTGCGCTGCCATCCATCGCATCGGTCGCCCCGAAGCCGCCGTTGTCGAAATCGGCGGGGTTGGCCTTGGGCGCGGCGGGCTTGGCGGCACCGGCGGCGGGCGCAGCGGCTTTAGGGGCTGCTTTGGCCACGGGCTTTTTGGCGGGCGCTTTCTTCTTGACGGGCGCTCCCCAGCCGTCGTCGGCCTTGCCCCAGCCGTCGTCGTTGCCCCAGCCGCCACCCGAGGGCGACGACCACAAATCGGCGTTGTCCCAGCCGCTGCTTGCTTTTTTCTTCGGGGCCGGCTTGGGCTTGGGAGCCGCCGGCTTTGCGCCGGCTTTGGCGGCCGGCCTGGCGGGTTCCGGCTTCCTGGCCTCGGGCATCACGTCCTCGGGCGGCGGGGGCGCGGACGCGCCAAACTCCACGTTCGACTCGGCCACCTGAATGGGCGAGTACGCAAACGACACGGTGCCGCCCGTGGCCCGCAACGCATTAAAGCCCGACTTGTACACGAAGCCCGTGTTAAAAAACCGGTTGGTGAGCACCAAAAACTTATCGGCTTCGGCCGGCGCTTCCTTTTCCAGCATCTGGCCCAGCACCTCCAGGTACTGGTCCAGCTGCGCGTCGCTCAGTTTGGCCACCGTTGCCGCCCCGCCCACGGCGTTGAAGAGCATTTCGAAGTGCGGCCGGGGCCGAAACTTCTTGAGCAGCATCGTCTGCGAGAGCGCCACAATTTTACCCTGCTGCGTGGCTGTGAGCTTATTAGAACCCCACAGCGCCTTAAACCGCCCCCCGGCCGCCACCGCCGCCGCGTTGTTCGTGGCGAGCATCATCGTCTGCACATCCACGATGTACTGCGCCGGCTCAGTCGAGAGCTTGCCTTCGTACTTGCCGGCCACTTTGGTTTGCGGGGGCCGCACGGTGCCCGGTGTCAGCCCCGTAGCGGGGGCCGTTGGGGCGGTTGCTGGGGCAGCCGTTGGCGCGGGCGGCGCAGTGCCGGGGGCGGCGGCGGGCGCACCGAGTGGCGGCTTGGCCGGGGCGGTTTTGGCCGGGGCCGGGGTGGTTTTTTGGGCCAGCGCGGGCGCAGCCGCCCCTGCCAGCAAGGCCAGCAGGCCCGTCAAACAAGCAAAATACTTCATGGGTAGTACCAAAATCAGCCCGGCCAGCGGAGGGGAGGGCCGCTACGGGCCTACAATTTCGTAAAGATTGCCGAAACCCAGCCGCGCAGCTCGCGGTGACGCTCGTAATTCAGACCGTTTTGGGTGGCTTCGGCGGTTATTTTGGGCAGGTCATCCAGATAAAACCCGCTGAACAAAATAGGTTTCCCGGCCGGCAGCAGGCGGGCGTATTCGTGCATATCCTCCAGCAGCACGTTGCGGTTGATGTTGGCCAGGATGAGGTCGAAGGGTGCTTCGTCGGCCAGGGTTTCGGCCCCGCCCAGGCGGCACACAATGCCGGCGCAGGCGTTTTCGGCGGCGTTGTCGGCCGCGTTTTCCACCGTCCAGGGCTCCACGTCGATGGCCAGCACCTCGCGGGCACCCAATTGCTCGGCCATGATGGCCAGGATGCCCGTGCCGCAGCCCATGTCGAGCACCCGCAGCCCCCGGTGGTCAATATCAAGCTGATTTTCAATCATCAGGGCCGTGGTTTCGTGGTGCCCGGTGCCGAACGACATTCGCGGCATTATCACAATGTCGTAGTCCACGCCGGCGGGCTTGGGATGGAAAGGCGCCCGCACCGACACCCGGTCGGCAATGACGAGCGGCTGAAAATTCTTCTCCCACTCCGCGTTCCAGTTCTGCCGCGTGATGATGCGGTGCGAGTGCCCCAGCGCCCCCTGCCCGGCGTAGCGGGTCATGATTTCTTCCACCGCCTCGGGCTGAAATAAATCTTCCGTGGTATAGGCGCAAAAGCCCGCTGCGTTCTCCTCAAAAGTATCGAACCCCACCTCCGCCAGCTCGGCAATTAAAATGTCCGAAAGTTCGGCCGGGCAGGTGACGGTGAGTTCGAGGTAATCCATTGCTTAATTGTTTAATTGTTGACTGTTCTGGATTTACTGTTCTGGGTTTGCTGTTCTGC
>JANYFQ010000052.1 GCA_025362615.1 Hymenobacter sp.
CGAAACCGAAGCCGCCCTCGAAGCCGAAGAAAAAGCCGCCAAGGCCGCCCGCGCCGCCGCCAAGCTCGCCGGCCCCGCGCCCGCCCCGGCGGCCCCCATCACCCCGCCCAAACGCCGCGCCACCTTCGCCGAAAAGAAAGAATACGAGCAGCTCGAAACCGCAATGGCGGCGCTGGAAACCGAGAAGGCGCAGCTTACCGACAAGCTCAACGGCGGCAGCGGCTCGCCCCAGGATTTTGCCGCCTGGGGCGCCCGCTTGCAGGCCCTCGGCCAGGAGATGGAAACCAAGGAAAGCCGCTGGTTGGAGCTGGCCGAGTTGGGGTAACGCGGGTTTTCAACCCGCGCGTGGGGGCGGAGCAACGGCCTGACGCGCGGGTTGAAAACCCGCGCTACGGCGAAGCGTCCTTACCGCTGCCGCGTTTGCTCAAAGCCCAAATCAACACCCATTCCATCGCGCACGGGCAGGCGCAGCAGCAGGCCGTCGGCGGTGTCGAAGCGGGGCAGATAGACGTAGCCGCGCACCTGCTGGCCGGGTGCGAGCGTGACCTTGCGCAGGGCGTACTCTTGCAGGTTCGCGGCGCGGGCTTGTAGCACGTCGGCGGTGATGGCCTGCTGCATTTTGTTGGCCGCCGACGATACGTTGTAGGCTAGGGCAATATCGGAGAGGGCGGCGCGGCTTTGCACCTGCCCCACAGTTTCGCGCCGGCCGATGCTGGCCACGTCGGCCACCACGCTGGTCAGGCTCAGGGCCACGCCCAGCCAGTCGATGCGGGCGGCGCGGCGGGCCAGCGCCTCCGCATTTTCGGTGAGCTGACGAATTTCGGGCTCGGGGTCGAAAGCCGGCAGCGGAGCGGCCGGCAGCGACGCTACTGCCTGGGCCACCGGCCACACGGCCGCCGCCTGCGTAGCCGACAGCTGCTGGCCAGCCGTGGGTTTTACCACCCGGGTGCCGTTCAGCACTGGCGGCTTGTTTTCGCGGCTGGGCGTGCAGTTGATGGCTTCGGGCGTTACCACCACCGCCCGCCGCGACAGGTTGCGGTATTCGGCTTCAAACACCAGCCGGCCCGGCTCGTAGCACACAAAGCTGAGGCGGGTTTCCACGCTGTCGGCCGCGCCCACGGCTTGCTCGCGGCCCTCGGCCCATTGGTCGGTGGCCTGCGCCGGCTTCACGTTTAGCTGGAGGATGGGCGCACAGCTGGTGCTAAACACCATTAGCAAGCCGCCCAAAGCGTAGGGAGTTTTCATCACCCGGCAAAGTAGAAGAGTGGTACTTGCGGGAGGCCGCCGCAAGCGTTGCGGTTGCATCTGCCCAAAAAATTACGTCCGTACATTCTACACCACTCAGAGAAGCTCCTGCGGCAGCGAAAGCTGGCCGTTTACTTCCCCGAACGGCCAGCAGCGCGTGATGGCCCCCAGCGGCACCGGCCCGAAGACATGGGTAAAAAACGCTTCACGGCTGTTCACCCAGTTGCGCTCGTGCCGCACGCCGGCGGCGCTCAGCACGGCCTCGTCAATTTCCAGCAGCAGCAGCGCGGCCCGCCCGGCGTAGTAGCGGCGGGCCGTTTCAAGCACCTGGGCCTGCCCGGAAGTGTGAATGAAGCCTTCGGCCGCCAGGTCGGTGCTGGCGAAAAAGCCCGTGGCCTGGGCGGTTTTCCAATCAGCCCAATCGGCAATGCGGTAAGTCATTTTATTCAAATGAGTGAATGAGTAAGATGCGAACGCAGCGGCAAGTTCGTGTGGGGGCAGTGGTCGGGCGAATTTCCAAAGGGTTTGTCCGGCCACTGCGGTGGGAACGATTCGCCCGCTGACCCTGCCCGAGGACCCATTGGCCCGCTTGGTTGAAACGCTGTGGAACCGGATTTTCCGGCAATTTGCTAAAGATAGCAGGGTAGCACAGCGTCAGCGTACACCTGATTGCCCGCGTTACCTTTGCCTTCTGGTAATTTCATTCATTTTCGGGCATTGGTGGCCGACGGCCCAGCCCACTACTTACGCTCCATGCAACCCCAAGACCAAAACCCCCAACCCGACCCCAACGCCCTCAACATTGAGCTTTCCGAGGCCATGGCCGAGGGCGAATACGCCAACCTGGCCATGATTGCGCACAGCAACAGCGAGTTCGTGATTGATTTCATCCGCATGATGCCGGGCTTGCCCAAGGCCAAGGTGAAGGCCCGCATCGTTGTCACGCCCGAGCACGCCAAGCGCCTGCTGGCGGCGCTGGCCGAAAACATCGAGCGCTACGAGCAGGCCCACGGGCAGGTGAAGGTGCAAAACGATGCCCCGAGCTACCCGATGAACTTCGGGGGCGCGGTGGGGGAGGCGTAGGCCGGGCCGGCCAAATGCAACCCCCGGGCGGCGGCGTAAGTAAGCGGAAACGCTTGTTCACGCCGCCGTTTTTTTATGATTGTCAATCCTTCGCCTGCCGGGTGGCAGGTCGTGTACCAGCAGGCGCACGCGCTGCTGGCATCCCAGCTGGCGTATGCCTGGCCTGCAACGACGCTCCCGCCCGCCCGCTGGGTGGGGCTGCTGGCGGCCATCGCGCAGCACGACGACGAGCAGGAGGCCTGGCGCGGGCGCGGCGGGCACCACGGCCTGACGCCCGTCGGGGCCCCGGCCAACTTCACCCAAAAAGAATTTTCGCTCGGCCAGGTCCGGGAACTGCTGGCCGCCGCCCGCTTCCAGGGGCAGTGGCGGAGCCTGCTCACGAGCCTGCACCTGAGCTGCTTGTACGAGGAGCTGCGCGGCTCCAAGCAGGAAACCACCAATTTTCTCGACGAACTCAAACGCCAGCAAGCGGCCTGGACAAAGGCCCTCGGCATCAGCAAAGCCGAAGCCCGCCAGGCCTACGACCTGTTGCACTGGGCCGACCGCCTCAGCCTCATCCTCTGCCGGCAGGAACTGCCCGAAATGGGCCGCGAGCTGGAAATTTACCACCACCCGCTGGGCAAAGGCAGCCACTACGTGAGCCAGCCCGCCGGGCCGGGCACGGCCGTGGTGGTGCGCCCGTGGCCCTTTGCCGCGCCCGAATTCGAGGCGAGCGTGGAGGTGTCGAACCTGAACCGCCTGGCATTTGCCGACGATGCCGACCTGGCCCAGGCATTGCGCGAAGCACCGGTTGAAACGGTGCGCTGGACGCTGAAGCGGGGTTAATTGTTGAATCGTTGCATGGCTAAATTGTTAGTCGTTCTGGGGTGGACGTTCTAGGATAAGTCCCGCAGTAGTGAAACGCAGGGAGCGCAGTGCCGTTCAAGGGCCGTATGAGCAACAATTTAGCAATGCGACAATTCGGCAATTAAAAAATCATGGCACATTACAAGTTTGCGGATATTCTGAAGCTGCTCAAAACCACGGCCGGCGAGTTTGTCGAAAATAATTCCTTCCGGCACGCGGCGGCGCTTTCGTACTACACCATTTTTTCGTTGCCGCCGCTGCTGCTCATCGTCATCACGGCGGCCAGTGCGGTTTATGGGCGCGAAGCCGTGACGGGGCAGGTGTACGGGCAGCTGCGCGGCCTCGTCGGCCCCGATTCGGCCAAGTTTCTACAGGATGCCATTGCCCAGTTCACGCTGCAAGACCGCAGTGCGGTGGCCACCGTCATCGGCGTGGCGACGCTGATTTTCGCCGCTACCACGTTTTTCGTCACGCTCCAGGAAAGCATCAACGACATCTGGAACGTGAAGGTGAAACCCACCGACGTGCGCGGCGGCGTGGGCGGGTTTGTGCGGCAGCGGTTTCTCTCGTTCGGGCTGATTTTGAGCGTGGCCCTGCTGCTGCTCATTTCCTTTGTGCTGAGCGCGGTGCTGTCGGCCTTTACCGGCTGGTTGCAGCAGCTGCTACCGGCGGTGGGCGTGGTGGTGCTGCAACTGGTTGATTTTGTGCTGTCGATGGGCCTCACGACGCTGCTTTTCGCCATGATTTACCGGTTTCTGCCCGACGCCATCATCCGGTGGCGCGACGTGAGCGTGGGAGCCTTCATCACGGCGTTGTTCTTCGTGCTGGGCAAGTTTCTGATTGCCTTTTACATCGCCAAATCCAGCCCCGGCTCGGCGTTTGGGGCGGCGGGGTCGGCCATTGTGCTGCTGCTGTGGGTCAATTACTCGTCGCTCATCATCTTCTTCGGGGCCGAGTTCACCCAGGAATTTGCCGACACTTACGGCCAGACCGTGCAGCCCAAAGCCTACGCCGTGCGGGTCAAAACCGTGGAAGTACGCCCCGAAGAAACCAAAGAAGCCCTGGCCACCGGCCGGCCGAAGGCCGAAGGAAAGTGGGAAAAGTAAGCCGCCCGGTGCGCTACTGCTTCACCGCCAACTGCCCGCAGGCGGCATCAATGTCTTTGCCCCGGCTGCGCCGGATGTTGGTTTGCACGCCCCGGTCGAATAAAAACTTGTGGAAGGCGGTGATTTTGTCGTCCTCCGCGTTTTTGTAGTTGGCGTTTTCGATGGGGTTGTATTCAATCAAATTGACCTTGCAGGGCAGCCACTTAGTGATTTTGTAGAGTTCGGCGGCATCGTCGAGTCCGTCATTGAAGTTCTCGAACACAATGTATTCGTAGGTGACTTTGCGGGTCGTTTTTTCGTGGTAGTATTGCAAAGCGTCCTTGAGCGCGGCCAGCGAGTTGGCCTCGTTGATGGGCATTATTTCGTTGCGCTTGGCATCGGTGGGCGCGTGCAGGCTCAGGGCGAGGTTGGTTTTGAGGTCGTCGTCGGCCAGCTTTTTTATCATTTTGGCAATGCCGGCGGTGCTGATGGTGATGCGGCGGGCGGCCATGTTCAGCCCATCCACGGCCGTGATGCGGCGTACGCTTTCGGCCACGTTGGCGTAGTTGAGTAGCGGTTCGCCCATGCCCATGTACACGATGTTGGTGAGCGGCGTACCGTACTGCCGCTCGCACTGCTCGCGGATGCGCACCACCTGGTCGTAAATCTCGGCCGCGTCGAGGTTGCGCTTGCGGTCCATGTAGCCGGTGGCGCAAAACTTACAGGTCAGCGAGCAGCCTACCTGCGAGCTAATGCAGGCCGTCATCCGTTGGTCGTGCGGGATGAGGACGCCTTCGACAATGTTGCCGTCGTGCAGCCGGAAGGCCGATTTAAGGGTGCCGTCGTTGCTGAGCTGCTCGCTCTGCACCGTCACGCCGTTTATCACGAAGTGCGCCGCGAGCAACTCGCGGGTGGCCAGGCTCAGGTTGTTCATCGCCTCAAACGAGGCGGCGGTATTTTTCCAGAGCCACTCGGTTATTTGCTTGGCGCGGAAGGGTTTTTCGCCGTGGGCCACCAGAAACGCCTTCAGTTCCTCAACCGGCAGCTTGCGGATGTCCTTTTTGGCGGGGGCGAGGGCGAGTTCTAACAACATCGTACAAAGGTACAAACGGGCCGGGTGCGGGGTTCCGCGGGCCGAAATTTTGGCGGGCGGGGCGTATTTTGCAGGGGCATACCAACGCAGTCGTAATTTCAGCAGCAAGCCGCCGTCGCCATGACCCGCCACCAAATCATCGAACAAACCGGCCAGCTACTGGCCGAGTTGCCCGAAGCCCAAGCCGCCGAAGTGCTGGATTTTGCTGGTTCTCTGCACCAACGCCAACGCCAACTGGCCGTTGCCGATGAGGCCCTGCTGAACCGGCAACTAAAGCACCACCTCGATACGTCCGAAGCCTTCGCGTTTTTGCACGACGCGGAAGAGGACGTGTACACGCTGGCCGACGTAAAGTTTCGCTACGAAACGCCCTCCGATGCAACCGAGTAAGGGCGGCGTGGTGCTGCTCGACTTTCCGTTTTCGGACTCGAAGGGCAAAAAGGTGCGGCCCGCGCTGGTGTTGGTGGTGCGGCTCCTCGAAATCACGGTCGCCTTCATCTCGTCGCAAGCCCACAGGGCCGAGGCCGACGATTTGTTGTTTTCGCCCGCCGCCCATTCCGGCTTCAGCAAGCCGTCGTTCCTGCGCGTGTCCAAGGTTGCCACCCTCGACTACGGGCAAATTCACTACAACCTGGGCCGCTTCACTGTCAACGAGATGCGCAGCATTGACGAAACGATGCGCCGGGTCTATCAGCTTTGAAACGCGTGTTCCGGGTTGTTGCCTCACACCCGCCCGGCCAGCGCTGCCGGCAGCCCGCGCAGTTTGCGGGTGTTGTAGTCGAAGCACAGCATCCCGGTTTTGGCCAGCGCCACGGGCTTGTTGGCTTGGTTTTGCACGCGGTACACAATGTCGAAACCGTACTTGTGGGCATCGTGGGTGGCCATTTCGATGGTCAGCACATCGCCGTGGAAGCCCTCGCCCTTGTACTCGATGGCCACGTCGGCCATAATAAAGCCGAGCTTGGTGGCGGGGTCGAACTCCGGCTCGTCGAGGTGGGCCAGAAACTGCACCCGCGCCTCGTGCAGCAGGCCCAGCAGGGCATCGTTGCCGAGGTGCGCCCCGTAGTTGAGGTCGGTTATGCGGATGGGCAAGCTTACGGCGAAGGAAAAAGCGGCGGGCAGGTCTATTTTTACGCGGGCCATGGGGGTCAATGAGTAAAGGAGCGAATGGCGGTTTTGGGGCAAGTAATGCGGCGCGGCGCGGTCGGATGTGCAAAGTTGGGGCAACTGACTTACGCTGCTCATTCAAAACACTAACAATTTAGTAACTGCTGTTACGCAGAACCCCAACGGGGTTCCATAGCACAGCCGGGGGTTGGCGACCAGCGGGAGCCTACCCCCGGAAAAGCGCATGGAACGGGGCCGAACCCCAACGGGGTTCCATAGCCTTCGGAACCAGCCTGACCGGCAACCCGAAGGCTATGGAACCCCGT
>JANYFQ010000064.1 GCA_025362615.1 Hymenobacter sp.
CGCAATACCTAGTAGTAGGTATTTACTGCTGTTGCGCGGGGTGTTGCTCGTTTCTTGTTTCTCGTTTCTTGCTTTTCGTTGCCTTCGTACCTCAAAAGCCGCTCAGGAACCACCCACAAGAAATAAGAAACGAAAAACAAGTAACATCCCGCACAACAACAGGCACTTGCCTCTCATGCAACGGCCTCGTTCTCACAGGCCGTGGGCGAGGGCGAAGCACACCAACTCGAGGGGCCGGTGCAGGCCCAGCTTCTGGAGCAGGTTGCGGCGGTGGGTGCTCACGGTAAACTCCGAAAGCGAGAGCCGGGCCGCGATGGTGCGGGTCGAGCACCCTTCGCGCACGAGGCCGATGATTTCGCGCTCGCGGGTTGTGAGCTGTTGCAGCAGCAGCCCGGCGGCGGCGGCGGTTTCGGGCGGCGGGGCGGCCCCGGCCGGGCACGGCACCGCTGCCGGCCCCGCGTACACCGGGCGCGGGGCCGCCGCCGGAAACACCCGCTGCCCGGCCGCCACCGCCCGAATGGCGGCCAGCAGTTCGGCGGCCTCGGCGGCTTTGTTGAGGAAGCCGTGCGCCCCCGCCGCCGCCACCTGCGCCACCAGCGCCCCCGACGCGGCGCTGCTGAACACCAGCACCCGCAGCGCCGGCCAGGTGCGCCGCAGCCGGGGCAGCAGGGCCAGCCCGTCGAGGGGCGGGGGCAGGTGCAGGTCGAGCAGCAGCACGTCGGCGGCCGGGGCGGGCTGGGCTTCGAGGAATGCCAGCAGGGCCGCGCCGCTGCCAAACTGCCCGGCCACGGCCAGGTCGGGCTCCTGAGCAAAAAGGGCCGCCAGGCCGTGCGCCAGGGCCGGGTGGTCGTCCACGAGCACCAGGCGGCAGCGGGCGGGGTGGTCGGCGGGGTGGGCGGCGGGGCGGGCGGCGGGGGTCATGGCAAGTCAGCGTGTTGTTTCGGGTGGGCCGTTTGCGGGGCCGTTTGTCCGCTTATATTACAAGGGCAACTCGACGGTAACCGTCGTGCCGTGCCCTACCTGGCTGACGACCTGCACCCGGCCGCGCAGGTAGCCGGCGCGGGCCTGCACCCCGCGCAGCCCCAGGCCGCCGCGCACCGGGGGGGGCGCGGGCGGGTCGGCGGCAAAGCCACGCCCGTCGTCGGCCACCACGATGGTCAGGCGGGTGGCCGCGCACGTCAGCCCGACGCGCACGTGCTGGGCCTGGGCGTGGCGCAGGGCGTTGTGCAGCAGTTCGGCCACGATGCGGTAGGCGGCCTGGCGCACGGGCGGGGGCAGGTGGGCGGCGGCGGGGTCGCAGTAGCTGCTTACCTGGGGGCCGTCGTCGAGCAGGCCAAAGGTTTCGGCGAGCAGGGCCACGGCGGCGGGCAGGGGCAGGCGCTCGCCCGGCGGGTTGGGCAGCAGCACGTGGCTCAGGTCGCGCACGTCGTGGCGGAGCTGGCGCAGCAGGGCTTCGGTGTGCTGGTGCGTTTCGGCCAGCAGCGGCGGGCCTTGCGCCAGGGCCTGGCGCACCTGCCGGCCCTGCCAGGCTAGGTGCAGCGCCGTGAGGCCGGGGGCCAGGGCGTCGTGCAGCTCGCGGGCCAGGGCCTCGCGCTCCTCGTCCTGAGCCAGGATGAGGCGCGTGCTGGCAGCCGCCCGCTCGCGAAGCTGCCGCAGGCGCAGGGCCGCGTTCTGGCGCAGGGCGTGGCGGAAGCGCCCGGTGAGCAACACACTGAGCGTCACCAGCTCCACGGCCAGGCCCCAGGCCAGGGAATTGGGGTTGAGCAGGTGCAGGTTGGTGATGCCGGTGCGGTTGAGCAGGAAGTTAAACGTCCCGAAGAAGAAGAAAACGTACGTCAGGCCGTAAAACCGCGCCAGCCGGCGCTGGCCGCCCCGGCCCCGCCGCGCCACCTGGTCCAGCAGCAGGCCCCCGCCCGCCAGCAGGCCCCACAGCAGCACTTCCCGGCCGCCGTTGAGCCAGGCCAGGGCCATGCTGCCGGGCCGCACGCCCCACCCCAGCGCCAGCGCGTAGGCCAGCGCGTAAGCCGCCGCCCCACCGCTCATTGCCCAGCCCAGCCGGTGCAGCCGGGGCCAGCCCGCCCGCAAGCGCACAAACAGCGCCAGGATGCGCAGCCCGCACGCCAGGGCCAGCAGCAGCAGGCCAAACTGGCCGATGTAGGCCCCCAACCCGTAGGCCCACTGCGGCAGCAACCAGGCATCAAGGCCGTCTTCGGCCAGCAAAAACCACGTCGTGAACACCACGTACGCCCCGTACCAAAGGTGGATGCGGTCGCGCAGAAACACGAACAGCGCCACGTTGAGCAGGGCGCTGCCCAGGTACAGCCCCAGCAGCCAGGCCCAGTGCTGCTCGGTAAAAAACGATTGCTCGAAGGCCAGAAAATCCTCGGTCGTGGTCAGGTCCGTGGGCAAGTACCAGGCCCCGCCGTGGCCCTCGACGCGCAAGTACACCACGGCCGAGGCGTGGGCTTCGAGCCAGAACGGCAGGCAGCCGAAGCGGGCCGGAAACCCCCGGCGGGCGGCCACCACCCGGCCGTTGGTGCGGGCCGTGCGCCGCACGGCCCCCCGGCCGGCGGGCTGCACGTAGAGCACGGCGCTGTCGATGGCCGTGTACACGCTCCACACGAAGCGGGTGCGCTGGGGCAGGGTATTGACGACCGTGGCCCGCAGCCAAACCCGGTCCTGGGTGAAGCCGGTTTGCAGCACCCGGCCCGGCGGCACGGCCCGGAACCGGCCCGCTGCCCACAGGGCCGCTGCCTGGCTGCCGGTGGCATTGAGGGCGCAGGGGGCCAGGCAGTAAGCAAAGTAATGATTCCAGGGACCCTCGTTGCTGGCCTTGAGAAACAATGTGTCGGCCGCGCCCGGTGCCGCCCGGCCCGGCACACCCTTCAGCCCAAGCACCAGCACCCAGCCAAGCAGCCAAAAATAACGCATCCGAGTAGTCATCGCCCCACAAACATAGCACCTAATCACTCAATAATACTAAGCAATATCGGTTCGTGCTCGTTTTTTGAGCCGCCGTAGTTTGGCCGACAACAGTGGCCCGCCCGTTGGCCCGCCAGGGTCTGCTGCTCGGCCACCAGCACCACGCGGCGGTTGCGGGGGCGTTGGGCGGGGGCATTGTTGTCGGCTACCGGGCGGGTGCCGCCGCAGCCCACGGGCCGCAACTGGGCCGTGGGCACGCCGTGGGCCACCAGGTAGAGGCACACGGCTGTGGCCCGCTGCTGCGAGAGTTGGCGGTTTGGCTCGGCGTTGCCGGTGTTGTCGCTGTGGCCTTCGACGGCGAGGCGCAGGGCCGGGCGCGGGCGCAGGGCGATGCCCGGCGGGGCCTTGGTGCTGGTTTGGAGCACCGGGCCGGGCCGGGGGTTGAGCCAGGGCTCAAGGCTGAAGACGCGGCCCGCGAAAACGCAGGGGCATGGCTGGGGAACTTGTTCGCCCACCGGCCGGATTAGCTTTGCGTCATGCCCCAAACCCGGTTTCAGGCCCAACTCCAGCTTCCCGCGCCCTGCGCCCAACCGTGGGCGGCCGTGCCCGCCGTGCCCGGCGGCCGGCACTGCGCCGCCTGCCAGCACACGGTGGTGGACTGGACGCGCCACACCGATGCCGAGTTGCTGGGTGCCTTGCAACAGGCGGCGGGCGGGCGGCTGTGCGGGCGCGTCCGCCCCGACCAATTGGGGCGGGCGCTGCGCCCCGCCGCCCCGCCCGCCGCCCGCTGGCGGGCCTGGTTGGCAGCGGCCACCGCCGCCTGGGGTTTGCACGAGGGCCTGGTCCCGCCCCCGGCCGCCGCGCAAACCACCACGCAACCAACGGCTTCTCCGGCCACTCCCCCGCCCGGCCCCGAAGTCCGACCCGACTCCGAAGGCCCCGCCCCAACCCCCGTGTTGCGGGGCCGGGTAACGGATGCCCACACCCACGACGGCCTGCCGGGCGTGGCGGTGCTCATCGCGGGCACCGCCACCGGCACCGCCACCGATGCCGAAGGAGGGTACAGCCTGCCCATTCCTCCAGAATTGCAGGGAGCGCACACGTGGCTGCTCCAGGTGACGACGATAGGCTACAGTACGCAGCAACGACTGGTAGCGACCGGGGCATTTGGCAGTCAGGACTTCGAATTGGCCGAGTACTACCCGGCCCTGACGGGCGAAATCGTGGTTTTCCGCAAGCCCTGGCCCTGGCACCCCCGCGCCATTTACTACCGCACCAAGTATTTGTTGGCCCGCATGGCAACACGCCTGCGGGCCGGCCGCGAGCAGTAACCGCACAGACGTTGGTTGCTGGCCCCCAGCCTCTTCTCCCGCCTTCGGTGTTTCACAAACAGGCCGAAAGGTTTGCTTGAAGCGGCTCTCAGGTCGTTGCCCGTTTGCGCGGCGCGTTGCGGCGCATTTTCGCCATCCGGCTACTCGGCCACCAGCACCACGCGGCGGTTGCGGGGCCGCTGGTCGGGGTCATTGTTGTCGGCTACCGGGCGGGTGCCGCCGTAGCCCACGGGCCGCAACTGGGCCGTTGGTACGCCGTGGGCCGTGAGGTAGAGGCAAACGGCCGTGGCCCGCTGCTGCGAGAGTTGCCGGTTCAGCTCGGCATTGCCGACGTTGTCGGTGTGGCCTTCGACGGCGAGGCGCAGGGCCGGGCGCAGGCGCAGGGCGCGGGCCAGCGCATCGAGCGGAACGTAGGCGGCGGGCGGCAACGCGGCACTGCCTTGAGCAAACAGCAGCTCGGGCAGCACCACAGCTTGCCCATCGGCCAGCGCCGTTACGCGGGCGGCGGCGGTGTCGGCCGCTACGGCGGGCTTACTGACTCGTGCAGTCGCAGGCGGGGCAGTGCGGCCCGGTATTGGCCCACCCGTAGCCGTCAGGGCTGTTTTTTGGCGCGACGACGCGGGCCGCAAAGTGGCCGCCGCAGGCGGGGGCGACGTTGGTTTCGACACTTGAGCCGGGGCAACCGGCGGCACCCGCACCGGGCGCGGCGGACCCAGAAAACGCCCGGCAATTACTTCTTCTCTGGCCGTTTTTTTGGCAAACAAGCCGTAGCCGTTGGCCAGCGACGGCAGCTCCGGGGCGGGCGGCGGGCGGTCGGGCCGTTCCCACGTCAGGCGGGCGCGGGTGTCGAGGATGGCGTTGAAATACTCGACCCGCAGCCGGTAAGGCTGGCCGCCGACGAGCGAGGCGGGGGCCGCAAAACGCGCCACGGGCTGGTCGCGCCACTCGTCAAAAAGCAGCTTATCATCGAGCCAGACGCGCATTCCGTCGTCCACCGTGATGTGGAAAACGTAGCGGCCCGTGGCGGGCGGGGTGAGGGTGCCCGTCCAGCGCACCGAGAAATACTCGGGCGGCACACCGGGGGCGGGCGAGCGGTGCGCCCAGTCGAAGTTGAGGGTAGCATCGCGCCGCACCAGCAGGCGGCGCTCGAACCGGCCTTCGTAATACTCGGCCAGTAGGCCGCCGGGCGCGGCCGTTTGGGCCAGGGCAGCCAACGGCGCAACCAGCCAACCGAAACCAAACAGGAACAACCCGCGAATCATGCTGCAAGAACGGAGCGGACGACGACTTTGGTACGCTGCACTTTTTGAACGTCGCGGTATGCAATTCGGCGGGGTACGGCATCGGCTACGCAAACTCCATCGCCAACTGCTGTTAGGCAGTGGCGTTTTGGCGCGGACTTCCAGGCCCTTACCGACTACTTTGAAGGCTTCTGGCTTCAATCGTTGAACGGTGTTGCGATTTTGGCCTGGGGTGCGGGCCAGAGGCCCGCGAGTA
>JANYFQ010000076.1 GCA_025362615.1 Hymenobacter sp.
GCAAAAGCCTAATCTGGGTGCAAAGAAACGGCCGTCCCGCCTCAACCCCTGCTAAGTTCTGGCCTGAGGTTTTAGGTGTTGGGTGTTAGGTGTTGGGCTTTCAAATGTCAGGAATCAAAAACAGACCCCGTAAACCCAACACCCAACACCCAATACCCAATACCCAATACCCAATACCCAATACCCAATACCCAATACCCAACACCCAAAACCCAACACCTAAAATCCAACACCCAACCCCAAGAGCGTAACAACTCTGCCCGCCATGCCCCTCAAACCCGGCACCTTTCTCATCTCCGAACCCTTTTTGGGCGACGCAAACTTCGAGCGCAGCGTGGTGCTGGTGTGCCACGATTCGGCCGCCGACGGCACCCTGGGCATCGTGCTCACCCGCCCGCTGCCGCAGTGCCTGGGCGATGTGCTGCCCGGCCCCCGCACCCGCCAAGCCCCGCACCTGGCCCGGTTGCCGCTCTTCGACGGTGGCCCGGTCGGCCCCAACCGGCTCCAGTTTCTGCACCGCGCGGCCAGCCTGCCGGGGGCCACGCCCTTGGGCGAGGGCGTGTACTGGGGCGGCGATTTCGGGGTGCTGCTCCAGCAGCTTTTTCAGCACGAAACCGCCGCCGCCGACGTGCGCTTTTACGTCGGCTACGCCGGCTGGAGCCCCGGCCAACTGGCCGACGAACGCCGGCGCGGCAGTTGGATAACCGCCCCCAGCGCCCCCGAAACCGTGTTTTCGACCCCGCCCGCCGCCCTCTGGCAAGCACTGCTCCGCCGCAAGGGCGGGCGCTTCGCCGCCCTCTCCAATTACCCCGCCGACCCGCGTCTGAACTAACGGCCACGGTTTTGGGGCTAATTTCGTCCTCTCGTTCTGAACCCGTTTCTTTTTTTGACCTCCCACTCCGGCTTTTTCAAAGCAAGCCGGCCCCATTGCGTAGCATGACCCCAGACCACACCCCCGCATCGGGTACGCCCGAAACCCCCGCCGACCAGCGCTCGATTTTCGAGCAGCGCCTAGCCGAAATCGCCGCCCGCGACACCGCCGCCCCCGCCGCCGAAACCCCCGCGCCCGGTCCCGACCACGGCACCCCCGAGGCCCACGCCGCCGCCGAAACCGCCGCCCACGTCCCCGATGAAGTGACGGTGGATGGCCACGACGTGTCGGCCCCCCAGGCCCGCGCCGCCACCCACTACGGGGCCGAAACGGCCGCCGAAACTGCGTCTGAGGCCCCGGCCGAAGCCGCCCTCGGCAGCGTCAATCCCGTGGCCGCCGAGGCCGAGGCGCTGCACCCCGCCGCCGCCGCCCCGGTGGTGGAGGCCGCCGCCAGCGAAACCGCCATCGAAGCCGCCGCCCCGGTGTCGCCCGCCACGATGGCCAGCGAAATCGAAGCGCCTGCCGTGGGCGCGGCCCACGCAGCGGAAGTCGCGTCGTTCGAAGCCGCTGCGCCCGCCGAAGCCCACGCCGAAGCTGCCGCTCCGGCCGAAGCACCCGCCCGTGGCATCGTCAATCCGGTGGCCGCCGAGGCCGAGGCGCTGCACCCCGAAACCCCCGCCCCCGTGGTGGAAGTGACGGCCGCCGCGCCTGCCGCCGAACACCCGGCCGAAACCGTCGAGCAAACCGCTCCCGCGCTGCCCGAGGCCCACCTCCACGCCGCCGCCGAACTCGACGAAGCCCCCGAAACCGTGGCTACGTTGCCCACGTCGTCCGACACGCCGCTGGCGGAAGTCGAAGCCGCCGGGGCCGCCGAAGCCACGCACCACGGCGAAGGCCACGCCGCCCACCAAACCCCCGCCGCGCCCGACACCGACCCCGAGGCCGACCACACCGCCGCTGAGGACGAGGCCGGAACGCCCGCCGAAGCCCCGGCCGAGGCCGACCCCAACCGCCCCGACTTCGCCGGCGACGACCTGCCCGCCCAAACCCAGTACCTCATCGGCCTGCTGCGCGGCCCCAACCCCGGCAAGCAGCGCAAGCTCATTTCGGACCTCGCCCGCCAGTACGAGGCCAACGTAGGCAACGCCCGCGCCGCCGCCCGCCAGAAATTCGCCGACGGCGGGGCCGATGCCGAGGCTTTCGCCTTCCAGCAGCCCGAAGGCCAGCAGGAACTGAACAAGGCGCTTCAGGAATTCCGCGAGAGCCGCGTGAAGGATGCCCGCTCCGAAGATGCCAGCCGCGCCGACAACCTCACCAAAAAGAAGCAGCTTTTGGACGAGTTGCGGGCGCTGGTGGAAGCCGCCGAAACCAAGGACAGCGGCAACAAGCTCAAAACCCTGCAAGCCACCTGGAAGGCCACCGGCCCCGTGCCCCAAACCGACAGCCAGGCCACCTGGGACACCTACCACGGCCTGCTCGACATCTACTACAGCAAGCAGGGCCGCTTCCTGGAGATGAAGGACCTCGACCGCCGGCGTAACCTGGAGGCCAAGGAGTTGCTCATCAAGCGGGCCGAGGCCCTGCAAGAGCAGTTGGGCATCAACAAGGCGTTGGATGAGTTGACCAAGCTCCACGAGGAGTGGAAGGCCATCGGCCCCGTGCCCAACGACCAGCGCGAGCCGCTCTGGCAGCGCTTCATTGCCGCTTCCGACGCGCTGCACCAGCGCCGCAAGGAGTTTTCGGATGCCCGCTCGGTGGTCGAAAAAGGCAACTTGGATGTCAAAAAAGCCCTGCTCGAACGCATCCTGCCCTTCGCCGATTTCGACACCGACCGCGTGAACATCTGGCGCTCGAAGACCGACGAAATCCAGGAAATCAAGGCCGAGTGGGAAGCCGCCGGCCTCGTGCCCCGCGCCAAGGCCGACGACCTCAACAAGCAGTACTGGGCCGCCTACAAGTCGTTCTTCAACCGCAAGAACGAGTTCTTCAAGGCCATGGACTCGGAGAAGAACAACAACCTCAAGGCCAAGCAGTCGCTCATTGAACAAGTTGAAGAAGCCCTGACCAGCGTCGATTGGGAATCGGCCCGCAACGTCGTCATCCGCGCTCAAAAGGAGTGGAAGGAAATCGGCCGGGTGCCTGAAAAGCTGACCGAAAAAATCTGGCAGCGCTTCCGCGCCGCCGCCGATTCGTTCTTCGACCGCCCCAAAAACGAGGTGCGCGTGCGCGAGGAAAAAACCCAGGCCAACGCCGCCGAGCACACCGCCCACCTCGAGCGCCTCGCCGACCACGTCGAAGCCCTGCGCCCCGAAGCGCCCGCCACCGTCGAGGGCTTCCGCGCCCACCTCGCCGAGTGGTCGGCCGCCTTCGACCCCAACGAGGAAAACCCCAACCGGGGCACCGGCGATGCCGCCGAGGCCCGCCTGCTCGAACTCCTGGGCAAGTACCTGGCCGCCGTGCCCGCTCTGCCCAAAGACGAGCGCCAGGAACTTCTTTTCCGCACCGAAGTGGCCCGCCTCAAGGCCCGCCCCCAGGCCGCCCAGCAGCTCACGCGCAAGGAAATGGCCCTGCGCGGCGAAATCAACGAGCTCGAAAAGGACCACGCCACCCTGCAAACCAACCTCGACTTCTTCGCCCGTTCCAAGAACGCCGCCCAGCTCCGCGAAGAGTACCAGGGCCGCATGGACGCGGCCCAGACGCGCATCAAAGCCCTGCAAAAGCAGTTGAAAACGATACGCGGGTAGGGAAGTGGCCTTGCTGAATATGTAGCAAGAAAAGGCTTCGGGCGTAGTGCCCGGAGCCTTTTTTGGTGGATGTTTTTAGTCGGGTCGTGCGTTGTCGGTCGTTCCGCCCATGCCCGCCACCGCCTGCCATTCCGCAACGCGTACAACCCGCAATCAAGTGAAAGCCCCGCCGGAAAATCCGAGCGGGGCTTTTGCTTTGTTGCTGAAGCTGTTTAGAAAGTCGGTTGAGGCGGCAGGCGGTGCGGGCGGGCGGCATTTTTGCCGC
>JANYFQ010000099.1 GCA_025362615.1 Hymenobacter sp.
AGCACCGGCGCGGGCCTCTACAAGTCGGGCACCCTGGAGTCGGGCACTGTCACGAGCTTTTCGGAGTTCAGCCTGGCCAGCACCGCCCCGAGCGGCAACATTGCCGCCAACACCAGCAACCCGCTGCCCGTCGAGCTGCTCACCTTCACGGCCACCCGCGCCGCCGCCGGCCCCGTGGCCCTGGCCTGGGCCACGGCCAGCGAACGCCACAGCGCCTACTTCGAGGTGCAGCGCAGCCTCGACGGCGAAACCTTCGCGGGCGTGGGCACGGTAGCCGCCCAGGGCAGCAGCACCCAGCGCATTGCCTACGCCTTCGTGGACGACTATTCACTCACTCACTCACTCGCTCATTCGCAGTTGTACTACCGCCTGCGGCAAGTGGACGTGGACGGCACGGCCGCCTACTCGGCCGTGCGCGTGGTGGCCGGCACCGGCCCGGCCCGCCCGGCCGCCTACCCCAACCCGGCCCGCACCGTGCTTTATGTGGCGGCGGCCCCCGGCGCAGCCTACCGCATCCTGGCCCTCACGGGCCAGGCGCTGGCCACGGGCACCACGGCCCCCGGCCGCACCGAAGTGCCGGTAGCCGCCCTGCCCGTCGGCACGTATTTGTTAGAACTGACGACCGCAGCCGGGCGGCAGGTGCAGAAGTTTACGAAAGAGTAACAACCGGCCGCCGGGGCGTTTCGCCCCGCATCGGTACAAGTGCAAAAGCCCCGTTGCCGCCGTGCAACGGGGCTTTTTTGCGGGCAATGGCGGCATATTTGGCGGGGTGCTAAGGGGCTGGGCAGCAACCAATGGTACGGCCAGTAGGCGCAGGCGCAAAGGGCCGCGCAAAAGGGTTAGGAATTTAGGCGAATACGTCGTACTTTTCCGCCTCACCAACCATTCAAGCACCATGAAGACGTTTTCCGCCTGTCCGCCTGTCCGCCTGTCCGCCTGTCCGCTCGTTTGCGGGTTGCCAAACTGCTGCTAGTCATGAGCCTTCTCCTCATCGGCAGCGCCCCACTCCGCGCCCAAACGCCGGTTCCGACGTTGGGAGTAGCTTCCACGGCTGTCGTTACCATATTGCCGCCCGGCAACTACACCGGCAATTACCGGGTGCTGGGCAATTTGCAGCTTACCGACGGCACTTACAACATCAGCAATGGTACCTGGACCGTGGATGGGTACGCCCGAATCAGGGTCCCCAGCCCCACCCCACAGGGAAGGGGCAGCTTCATCCTGCTAGCCGCCAATGCAACCGTAAACATCAGCGGGGTGACGTTTACCGGTGGTTGCTGCGCCGGAGGGCCAACCAACGCCACTGCTAGCACATTGCCTTTTGGAGGCATTTTTATAATGGGCGAACCGGGCATCACGCTCACGATGTCCAACTCGGTCATGCGGTACGGTGGCGGAGTGATAGTCAGCCTCAGCAGCTACAGTAGCAGCTACGTCATTAAGAATACCTTATTTGATAACTGTGCGGTGGGATTCTGTGACCTAGGCCGGCACGTAAGGAGCGAATTGCCAGCCGGGCAGTATCCTTGTGTGTTTACAGACAATACCATCAGGTCGCAGTATGGCCAGGTAGGACAGCCTTACTACAGCTATCCGTACGGCGACCCAAGCTACGAAACGCTTTACGCTATCCGCATGGAGGTGGACGGCTCGGCCATCCCTTCCCTGGGCGAATATGACGTGGACCTGCGCAACAACGCCATCGACGGGGCCGTGTACGGCATCCTCGCCAACCTGCCGGGCAAGGGCAGCTACCTGCTCGACGGCCAAAAACCCATCCTCAACGTCCGCCGCATCGGCCTCTGGCTCGACCGCGATGCCGTGCAACTGGCCGCCCCCAACGCCGCGCCCGTGAAAGTATCGTTCAGGGGCACCGCCCGCGCCGCCACGGGTCAAACCTCAGCGAACGACCAGCAATACGGCGTGTTTGGCGACTACAGCCAATATGACACGCCGTATAGTGTTAGCGGCAGCGGCGGCACCGACACCGTGGCCAACAAGGCCCAGACCGGCGTGTACTTCAGCAACGCCAGCCGCACGTTTTCGCAATCTGCCTTCCAGAACCTCACCATCGGCATCCGGCTGCGCGGGGGCAGCGGCGACGTGGCCGCCAACACCTTCATCAACTGCGGGGCCGGGGTGCGGGTGCGGGCCAACACCGCCTTGAATCCCAACTTCAACCTCTGGTGCAACAGCTTCAACAACACGGCCAACACGGCCAACGTGCGGGCCATCTGGCTCGAAAACGGTGCCCGGCTCAACCCCGTCAACCGCGTTGCCTACGTAAACGAAGAATTGCCAGTCAACGCCCCGCCCCAACCCGCCGGCAACCGCTTCGTGAATTACGCCAACGGCACCAAGCCGTTTGTTTTCAACGGCAACACATCGGCGGTGCTTAATTACATCCGTTTTGATGGCTCGGTGGATGAACCGGCTGGGATGGTAATAAACACGGCTTCGGGACCTCAAACTATTCCCAACAGCGGCATCACCATCAGCCCTACCAACAACTGCGCGACCCGCATCCAGCCCACGGCCGGTGCCCAGCAGCGCGGCAGCGCGCTGAGTGCTGCCGCCGCCACGCTGCGAATACAGGCCCTGATGGACACGCTGCGCCGGCTGGCCGCCCCGCCCCAGCGCCTGGGTTACTACCAGAACGAAATCCGGGCCTACTTCTTCGTCCAGGGCCGGCAGACCGACCTCGAAGCCTACGTCCTGACGCTGGCCAACGCCAACCCCGCCGCCTATTTCGCCCTGGGGATGGAGGTGCTGGGCCACTACCGCCGCGAGCGGCAGCCCGCCGACGCGGCCCGCCTGCGCCAAAGCCTGGGCACCCACCCGCAGTTGAGCAAGGACGCCGCC
>JANYFQ010000155.1 GCA_025362615.1 Hymenobacter sp.
CCGACCTCAAGGAATTTGCCGCCAAGCAGCAAACCCCGCCCGGCCAGAAACGCAGCCCCGACTACACCGGCAAACGCTTCGCCATCAACCTGGCCGCGCCCACACCCAACGGCGACATATTCATTGGCGGCCAGAACTTTAAATCCAGCGCCGGCAGCAACGGCGGCAGCAAATTCCTCAACACCCTGGCCGGCACCGACGGCTACCGCTCCGGCCCCAGCCGCTCGTTTCAGGACCTGCTACTGTTTCACTTCACCTCGCGCGGCGAGTTGCGCACCATGTACAGCCTGCGCCGCGCCGAAAACAACAGCAGCGCCCAGACCATCCCCACCAAGCAGTTTATGCGCTCCGATGCCACGGGCAAAATCGCCTTCTGGACGGTGTTCGAGATTGACGGCATGAACAAGGTAACGGGCCTGACCGAGGACGGTAAAAAGGGCGGCTTCTTCAGCGACGTGACCGAACTCACGAGCATAGCCTACCCCAGCGTGACGCGCATTGACTTGAACGCGGCCACCATCGGGCCGCAGCAAAAATTCGGCGTCAATAGCAAAGAAGGCAAGTTCTACATCAACAACCAGTACGCCACCCTGCCCGTCGGGGCCGACACCCAGCAGCTCGTTTTCTTCGGCGAAAACACCAGCGGCAAAACCCTGTGGTTTGGCCAGTTGCCGATTAAGTAAACGAGTGGGTGAGTGAATGAGCGAGTGAGCGAATTAATGGTTTGGTGGCGCAAGGTGACGCACTGCCAACTATTAATTCACTCATTCGCTCATTCACTCACCCACTCATTGTACAAAACCTACTCGTTCAGCGTCGGCAGGTTCAGCAAATAGTCGCCGTAGCCGCTTTTCCGCAGTGGCTCGGCGATTTTGCGTAGCTCGTCGGCCGTGATGAAGCCCTGACGGTAGGCAATTTCCTCAATCGCGCCCACCTTCAGGCCTTGGCGCTGCTCGATGACCTTGACGAACTCGCCGGCCTGCATCAGGCTCTCGAACGTGCCCGTGTCGAGCCAGGCCGTGCCCCGGCCAAGGATGCCCACTTTCAGGGTGCCGCGCCGTAGGTACTCGCGGTTCACGTCGGTTATTTCGTATTCGCCGCGCGGGCTGGGCTCCAGGTGGCGGGCAATTTCGATAACGTCGTTGTCGTAGAAATACAGGCCCGGCACGGCGTAGTTGCTTTTGGGGTGCGCGGGTTTTTCTTCGATGCTGAGGGCCTTTTTGCGCGCGTCGAACTCCACCACGCCGTAGCGTTCGGGGTCCTGAACGTGGTAGGCAAACACCACGCCGCCCGTGGGGTCGGAGTTGGCTTTGAGGAGTTCTTCGAGGCCTGCGCCGTAAAAAATATTGTCGCCGAGCACCAGCGCCACCTTGTCGTCGCCGATGAAATCGGCCCCAATCACGAACGCCTGGGCCAGCCCGTTGGGCACTTCCTGCACGGCGTACTCGAAGTTGCAGCCCAGGTTACGGCCGTCGCCGAGTAGCTTCTGAAACTGCGCCTGGTCGTGGGGCGTGGTGATGATGAGCACGTCTTTAATACCCGCCATCAGCAAGATGCTGAGCGGGTAATAAATCATTGGCTTGTCGTAGACGGGCATGAGCTGCTTGCTCACGGCGAGCGTGAGCGGGTGCAGGCGGGTGCCGGAGCCGCCGGCGAGGATAATACCTTTCATGGGGAGGGTTTGGGGGGTTGCGGGGGCAAAGCTACGGAGGCAGCCAGGTGCTGAGACGCAGTAGCCTGGCCCACTTGGTTTGCGTATCTTTGAAAAAACAACCTCGTTATGACTGCTGCTCAGAGCCTCAAAATTTACGAAGTCCTAAATAAACACTTTGGCGACACTGCCGACGCAACCACCGTCGTGACCGAAATCGAGCAGATTGTCGAAAACCGGCTGGACCAGAGAGCCGCTATTTTAGCCACTAAAGCCGACGTTGCCGAAGTAAAAGTTGATATAATAAAATGGATGGTTGGGTTCTTCATCGCGCAGATGACTACCCAGCTTGCCGTGCTGGTGAGTCTGCTTTTACGGAATTAACTGGCCACCTCACCACTCACCACTTCACATCAATACGCCCTGGCAAAGTACGCCCGGCGCACACTCGGCCGGCCCGTCAGAATGCATACCCCGTCCTCGTCCGGCTCGTTCAGGGCCAGGCAGCGGATGGTGGCTTTGGTTTCGTCTTTGATGCGCTCCTCGGTTTCGCTGCTGCCGTCGTAGTGGGCCAGCACGAAACCGGCCTTGTCGTCGAGCACTCGCTTGAACTCGTCGTAGCTCTCGACGCGGGTGGTGTGGGTTTGCTGGAAAGCTTTGGCTTTGGCGTAGATATTGGCTTGAATGTCAATCAAAAGCTGCTCGACGCTGGCCACGATGTCGGCCAGGGGCAGGGCCATTTTCTCTTTGGTATCGCGGCGGGCCACTTCGATGGTGCCGCCGTCGAGGTCGCGGTTGCCGATGGCCAGGCGCACGGGCACGCCCTTGGTTTCCCACTCGGCGAACTTCGCGCCGGGGCGCTCGGTGTCGCGGGCATCGAGCTTCACCGATATGCCTCGGGCAATAAGGCCCATTTGGATGGGCTTGATGCGCTCGATGAGGGCTTCCATCTCGCCGGTTTTGTAAACGGGCACGATGACGACCTGAATCGGGGCCAGCTTGGGGGGCAGCACGAGGCCGTCGTCGTCGGAGTGCGCCATCACGAGGGCACCCATCAGGCGGGTACTCACGCCCCAGCTCGTGCCCCACACGTACTCCCGAACCCCTTCTTTGTTAGCAAATTGCACGTCGAACGCTTTGGCGAAGTTCTGGCCCAGGAAGTGGCTGGTGCCGGCTTGCAGGGCCTTGCCGTCCTGCATCAGCGCCTCGATGCAATACGTGTCTTCGGCCCCGGCGAAGCGCTCGTTTTCGGTTTTTACGCCCTTGATGACGGGCAAGGCCAGGTGCTCCTCGGCAAACTCGGCGTACACGTCGAGCATTTGGCGGGTTTCGGCCACGGCCTCAGCGGCGGTGGCGTGGGCGGTATGGCCTTCCTGCCACAAAAACTCGGCCGTGCGCAGAAACAGGCGGGTCCGCATTTCCCAACGTACCACGTTGGCCCACTGATTGATGAGCAGCGGCAGGTCGCGGTAGCTCTGCACCCAGTTCTTGTACGTGCTCCAGATGATGGCCTCGGACGTGGGGCGCACGATGAGCTCTTCTTCGAGCTTGGCGGCGGGGTCCACGCGGAGCTTGCCGGGGCGGTCGGGGTCGTTTTGGAGGCGGTAGTGCGTGACGACGGCGCACTCTTTGGCGAAGCCCTCGGCGTTCTTCTCCTCGGCCTCGAAAAGGCTTTTGGGAATGAAGATGGGGAAGTAAGCGTTTTCGTGGCCCGTGCGCTTGAACATATCGTCCAAGGTGCGCTGCATTTTTTCCCAAATAGCGTAGCCGTAGGGCTTGATGACCATGCAGCCGCGCACGGCGGAGTTTTCGGCCAGGCCGGCGCGTTTCACCAACTCGTTGTACCAGAGCGAATAATCTTCCTGGCGGGTGGGCAACTTTTTGCTCATTTTTGGTATCTGGAGGGTAAGCGGAAAAGTTCCCAAAACTGGTACAGGTTTTGAGAACGACGATGCAACGGGGCCGTGAACCTTGCGGGGTACGGGCACCGTTGCGGGGTAAAATTACGTTGCACACGCGGGCGGCGGCGGCGCTTCATCAAACGGCCACGCTTTTGGTTGTTGCTTTACATTCGCCCACCGCTGCTTTTCCGCTGCTTTTCAACTCTTCAAAGCCATGAAAAACCTGCTCACCGCCGCCCTGCCTGCTCTTGCGTTGCTTGCCCTCGGCGGCTGCGCGGGCACCCAGGGCCTGGCCACGTCGGAAGACGACGGCGTTTATTACAACTCGAGCGACCGCACTACGGCCACTGCTTCGGTGGGCAGCTACGGTAATGGCCGCTACCAAAACCAAGCTCAGGGCGACGGTTACAACAATGGCTCCGGCAACGGTGGCTACAACAACCAGCCGACCCCGGCTCAAACCCAAACCGACGAAGCGGCCAACCCCGACTACAACGGCAACGCCCAAAACGGCGGCACCGACCAGTATTACGACGGCGGCGCGGCCAACAACGGCAACGGCAGCTACGACCAGGGGTACAGCAACGGCTACAACAACGGCCGCTCGTCGGCCCGGTTTCGCTCGCCCTACGCCGGGCCGGGCGTGGCCTACTACGCCCCGCCGATGTGGGCACCCTACACCGTGGTGGTTGCACCGAGCTTCGGCTGGGGCGGGGGCTACTGCGGTTTTTCGCCCTACGGCGGCTATGGTTACGACCCGTTTTACAGCGGGTTCTACGGGCCGGGCTACGGCTCCGGGTTTAGCGTCAGTATTGGGTACGGCTTTGGCGGCGGCTGGGGTGGCTACGGCTACCGGCCCTACGGCGGCTTCTACGACCCGTACTGGGGCAGCTATTATGGCCGGGGCTACGGCTACGGCGGTGGTTTTGGGGGCGGTTACTACGGCGGGGGCTACGGCTACGGTGGCCGGCCCCGCAATGTGGTTTACACTGGCAACGGCAGCTATGGCGGCGACCGCAGCGCGGGCAATACCGTGCTGGTTGGCCCGCGTGGGGGCCGGGGCGGCGACGTGACCGGCGGCCGGCCAGCGGCCGGAGCTGCTGGCCAGAGCGGGGGCCGCGTGGGGCGCTGGGACGATGGCAGCAACGGCGGCGGCATCGGCACACCGGGCGGCGTTGGCGCGGCACCGGGCGGCACCGGCGGCCGGGCCACCATCGGCGGCGGGGCTTCGGGCAGCACGGCCGCGCCCCAAAGTGGCCGCGTCGGCCGGGTACTGGAAGATGGCGGCACCAAGCCCGCCTACAATGCTCCAACGCCTGTTTCTAACAACGGCGGCGGACGCTACGCGGAAAACCAGGGCGGGGTCTTTCAAAATAACGCCGCGCCCACAGGCAAGGAAGAGGCCGCTTACGGCGGCGGTCGCACCGGCCGCGTAGCCCCGATGAACGCGCCGGAGCCGACCACTAAAACGGGTGATTACGGCAACGAAAACGTGCGCGGAGGCCAGCGCAACGGACGCTTCGAGAACGGCAACGGCGGCTTTAACCAAGCCCCGCCGACACCGCAACCCCAGAGCGAAAACGTGCAGCCCGGCCGCCGGGGTGGCTACTTTGGTGGCAATAACCAACCCCAGGAACAAGCGCAGCCGCAACGCAACTACGAGCGTCCGCAGCGCACTTACGAAGCACCTCAACGCACCTACGAAGCCCCGCAACGCAGCTACGAGCGCCCGGCCTCCAACGGCGGCGGCGATTCTGGCGGTAGCCGCTCCGGCGGCGGTGGCGGCGGCCGTAGTGGCCGCTGGTAACGAAAGCGCGACGCAAACGGTCGTTGGCTTCCTTGCTGCCGCGCTGGCTCCCTGGTGAGTCCTCGTTGTTCTGAATACCCGAGCCGGCCCCTGCGGCCGGCTCTTTTTTGCCCGGATTTTCTGCTTACTCCCCCCATTATCATGAAAACTTTCGCTTTCCGACTGGCTGCCCCGGCTTTGCTGCTGGGGGCTGCCCTCGCGACCCGCGCCCAAAGCCCTTACGTGGGCGAATCGTTGAACTACGCCCGGCTGCAATTTGGCGGGCCGGCCCGCACCCAGGGCATTGCCGGGGCCAACGTGGCGCTGGGGGCCGACTTTGGCAACCTGAGCAGCAACCCGGCCGGGTTGGGCTTATTCCACAAATCAGAAATCCACTTCAGCCCCGGCGTGGGCATCGGCAGCGCCGAGGCGACGGGCCTGACGGCCCAGAAAAACAGCTTCCACGTTGGTAGCATCGGCGGCGTATTTACCAGCCGCCTGGCCGACGACGACAACAGCAGCGACTGGCGCGGCGGTAGCTTCGCGCTGGGTTTTTCGCGGGTGGCCGATTTTAATACTTCGTTTCAGTACGCGGGCACGGTGGCCGACAGCCGTTCGTTTTTTCAGTACCTGCGCGAGCCGGGGCGCAACGCTTTTGGCACGACGGGCTATCAGGCAGGCATCAACAGCATCGACGACCAGGTTGGCCAGCCGGGCAGTACGCCGGTGTACACCAACGTGGACGGGCTGGCCTACGGGGCGTTCTTGACGGACATCCTCAGTACGCGTGCTCGCCCCGGCCGGCCGTCGGTTGATACGCTCGTTACCCTGGCCCGCACCGGCCCCATCTCGCAGGCCGAAACCGTGACGACTTCCGGCTCGGTGTCGCAGTTCGATTTCGGCTACGGCGGCTCTTACAAAGACCGGCTGTTTGTGGGCGGGGCCATTGGCATTGTGAGCAGCAACCGGCGGCAGGTGCGCTCCTTTAGCGAGGCCGACGCGGGCGGGCGCTCGTTCGTCATCAACGACGAAACCCGCACCACCGGCCGGGGCTTCAACGCCCGCATCGGGGCCATTTACCGCCTCAACGACGTGCTGCGGCTGGGCGCTTCGGTGCAAACGCCGACCTTTCTTCAACTCGACGACACCTACAACACGGCCATCACCTCCACTTTTTCGCCGCCGCTGGTGCTCAACGGCCCAACCGGCACCACCTCCACGCCGGGCACTACCGTCAAAACCCCGCCGGGCGAGTACGCTTACGCCCTCACCACGCCGTTTCGGGCCAACGGCGGGGTGGCGCTCACGGCCGGGAAAATCGGTTTTCTGACCGCCGACGTGGAGTACGTGGGCTACGGGCAGGCCCGCCTCAGCGGCCAGCCCGACAACGCCAACGGCGACGATAATTCGTTCACCGCCGAGAACCAGGGCATCAAAAAAGCCTTCCGCAGCACCGTGAACCTGCGCCTGGGGGCCGAGGCCCGGCTCGATGTGTTCCGCCTGCGCGGCGGCTACGCCCGCTACGGCGACCCCAACGCCGGCAGCGCCGGGCTTGACCGCAGCCAGCAGTTTTACACCGTGGGCCTGGGGCTGCGCCAGCAAAATTTCTTCCTCGACGTGGCGGGCGTGTACACGACTTACAAGCAGCTTTACTCGCCGTACTCCCTCGTCGGCGGGCAGCAGCCAGTGGTGAACATCGCCAACACCCGCTACACGACCACGGTTACGGCGGGGTTCGTGTTTTGATTTTTAATTGTTTAATTGTTTAATTGCTGAATTGTTGAATTGTTGCTGGCGAGTGCGTCTGTCCCGCAGTGGGCGCAGTGGTCAAACGCAGTGGGCGCAGTGCTGTTCGGGGGGCGTTCGGGGCCGCATGAGCAACAATTCAACAATTCAACAATTCAGCAATTTTATTTTGCCATCCGCACGCTTACTTTCAGCAGCGGATAAGGGGTGCGGAGGAGGTCGATGATTTGCAGGAAGCCGTAGTGGCCGCCGGCGGTTTGGAAGGCGATGACCTGGTTTTTGGTCAGCACATCGGTAGCGTAATCGCCGGGTAGGGAGAAGCGGGCCGCGCCGTCGAAAAAGCCCTGAAAAGCGGTGGCGGTGGTGGGGGTGCCGAAGCCGCTGGCATCGAAGGGCGTGGGGCGCAGGCGGGTGGCGCGGGCGCGGGGCCAGCGGGCGGGCAGGGGCACGGCGGCGGGGGCAGCGGGCGCGGCCAGGCGCAGGCCGTCGGGGGCTTCGAGGGCCACGAGGTCGATGATTTGTTGGTTTTCGGGGCGGTCGGGGCGGGCGGCGTAGGGCGGCAGCACCTGGCCCGAATCGAGCACCAGGTAGGGCCGCGCTTGCGGGCCGCGCCCCGGCCGCAGCAGCAGGGTGTAGGCTTGCACCAGGGCCAGCGAATCGGGGCGACGCACCACGAGGCGGAAGGCGCGGCTGGCGCGGTGGCCGGCCCCGTCGAAGGCCGCAAATTCCCAGCGCTCGGTGCCGGTGGTGGTGCGGGCGGCGAGCGTGGTGCGGAAAGTCAGCTCATCGCTGGGGGGGCCAGCCAGCGTCGAGTCGAGGATGATTTGCTCGGGGGCGGCGGGTTGGTTTTCGGGCCGGAAGCTGCTCAAAGGCAGCGGGTACACAAACGCCCGCCGGCGGGGCGTGGCCCGCACCGTGACGAGCAGGCGCGTGAGGGGCTGGTCGGTGCTTTGGGCGAAGAGGCGCACGGCCACGGTATCGCCAGCGCCCAGGGCGCGGTCGGAGGAGGTGAGGTTGGCCGCGCCCACCAGGTCGAGCCGCACCGGGGCGGCGGTTTTGCCGCAGCCCGCCAGCAGCGGCAGCACAACAAGCGGGAGGCAGGAAAACGAAGGCAGAACACGCATGGCGCAAAGGTCGGGCGGGTGGCGGGTTTCTTGCGGTCAGCGCAGGATTGAAACAGAACAGGACTTACGCACTCCACCCAACCGCGAAGCGGTGTCATGTTGGTAGTCAGGTTGTTTGGCAAATTTTCAAACCGCGAAGCGGTGGCACCTATCAGGGGTGGGAGGTGTCACCGCT
>JANYFQ010000163.1 GCA_025362615.1 Hymenobacter sp.
GCCGTCTTCGTGAAAGGCCCCGGTAGTCAGCACACTAGCTACCATGCTGAGCAGCAAGCCCACTTCGGGGCCAAACACGCGGGCGGCGGCCCAGTACACGACCCCGGCCACGCCGCCCACCACCCAGCCCATCACCGGAAAATAGATGGTGGCCTTGTTGAGCATTTCCTCCGAATGCCCCACCCAGGCCGGGCACGGAATGCGGGTGTAAAACATGACCGCCGTGAGAAACAGCTCGAGTTGGCGGCGCATCAGGCGGCGGGGGTTTCAGTCGTTTTCGCGCTCACGCCCGCGCTCTCGAACGAGGCCATGTCGTTGAGGAAGGCCACGGCCGCCGCCACCAGCGGGTAGGCCAGGGCGCAGCCAGTGCCTTCGCCCAGGCGCAAATCCAGGTGCAGCAACGGCTTGGCATCCAGGGCTTCGAGCAGGTGGCGGTGCCCGGCTTCGGCCGATTGGTGGCAGAATACGCAGTACGCCCGCACGGCCGGGGCCAGCTGGATGGCCACCAGCACGGCCGCCGAGGCAATGAAGCCGTCCACCAAAATCATCAGTTGAAGCTCGGCGGCCCGCAACACGGCCCCGCAAATCTGGGCCAGCTCGAAGCCGCCGAACGTGGCCAGCACCGCCAGCGGGTCGGCATCGGTTTCCACGGCGGGGTGAGCGGCTACGGCGGCCGTCAGCACGGCCAGCTTGTGGGCCAGCCCGGCATCGTCGAGGCCGGTGCCCCGGCCCACGCAATCGGCCAGCGGCAGCCCGGCTAGCAGGTGCAGCAGCACCGCAGCGGCGCTGGTGTTGCCAATGCCCATCTCCCCGAATCCCAATACGTTGCAGCCCATTGCGGCCACTGCATCCACCTGTGCGGCACCAGCTTGCAGGGCGGCCGCGCACTGCGTGGCGCTCATGGCTGGCTCGTGGCGGAAGTTGCGGGTACCGGACGCTGTTTTCTGGTTGATGACGGCCGGCAAGTCGTCAAAATCCCCCTTCGTGCCGGCATCGATTAGCCGCAATTCAAGCCCTGCCACCCGACAAAAAGCGTTGATGGCCGCCCCGCCAGCGGCAAAATTGCGCACCATCTGCTGCGTTACCTCGGCCGGAAACGGGCTGACGCCTTCGGCCGTGATGCCGTGGTCGGCGGCAAAAACCAGCAGGTGCGGAGCCCGCAGCTCGGGCCGCAGCGTTTGCTGCACCAGCGCCACTTGGTGCGCCACGGCTTCGAGCTGCCCCAAAGCGCCTACGGGCTTGGTTTTAAAATCGATGGCATGACGAATGGCGGGGGCTATTTTCTCGTCGGGCCACGCCACGGCGGGCACTTGGTAGGCAGCGTTAGGGTCGGTCATTAAACGGGGGAATCGATGGTGAGCAGAGGGCTAACGGCCATCAGCTAACAGCCTGGCAGTCTGCCTACGCCAGCCGCGTGCCCAGCACCGGAAACCGCCACTGCGCCAGCTCAAACCCGCCAAACAACAAACTGCAATACACCGCATTGCTCAGCAACGAGTGCGAAAAGAACGGCACCGCCGCCGCGTAGCAAGCCAGCAGCCCGCCGCCGGTATGCGGGTACATCCCCGAGCCAAGCCACACGCCAAAGTTGCTGATGATAAAGAATAATACCGCCGCCACTGTCGCGCCCAGCGCCACCCGCACCACCGACACCTGCCGCAGCCCAACGTGGGCCAGCAGCGCCACCAGCGCGTAGCAGCCGTACTGCCAGTACCAGCCAGGATACAACAGTTGCAAGTGCCCGCTGTACTGGTAGTTGAGTAGTAAATCGCTGCCCCACACGGCCAGCAGCGGGGCGAGCACTGCCCAGCGCTTGCGGGCAAAATAAGCCCCGCCAAACAAGGCCATTGCATCGAGCGGCGCAAAATTGGCAAAATGCGGCAGCAGCGGGTTGGCCACGCGGCCTACCACCGCCAACAGCAGGAAAATCAGCAGCACCGGCAAACGCGGGCTGAAACGAGAAGAATCGGAAGACGCAAGGTTCATGCGGGCAAAGATAACCGGTAGGCCAATGGCCGGGCGAATCTCTGGCCCAGTGGCCGGACGACCCACTGCGCGGAATTCGCCCGACGACTGGCCGTAGCGCCTGCCAGCTTGGCAGCCCAAGCCTGCCCGGCCCAGCCTTTGAGGGCGGGCCGGTGCGCCGCCTTACGGCCCCAAAACCCGCCAAAAAACGCACTAACTCACCATTTCATCCCCTCACCTCATGGAAACCGGTTCCATCTCCATCCACACCGAAAACATTTTCCCGATTATCAAGAAATTCTTGTACTCGGACCACGAGATTTTTCTGCGCGAGCTGGTCTCCAACGCCGTCGATGCCACGCAGAAGCTGCAAAGCCTGGCCCGGCAGGGCGAGTTTAAGGGGGAATTGGGCGAGCTGAAAGTGCGCGTGACGGTGGACAAGGAAGCCCGCAAAATCACGGTGTCGGACCGGGGCCTGGGCATGAGCGCCGAGGAAATCAAGAAGTACATCAACCAGATTGCCTTCTCCGGGGCCACCGAGTTTGTGGAGAAGTACAAGGAGACCGACGCGCAGGCCAAAGACCAGATTATCGGGCAGTTCGGGCTGGGTTTCTACTCGGCGTTTATGGTGGCGAAGGAGGTCGAAATCTGGTCGCAGTCGTACCGCGAGGGCGTGGAAACCGCCCATTGGGTGTGCGACGGCAGCACGGCCTTCACCCTCGACGAGCCGACCGGCGAACACGCCAAAGCCGAGCGCGGCACCGATGTGGTGCTGCACGTGGCCGACGATTCGGACGAGTTTCTGGAGGTCGAGCGCCTCCGCACCATCCTCACCAAGTACTGCAAGTTTTTGCCGGTGCCGATTGAGCTGGAGGGTGAACTCATCAACGACACCACGCCCATCTGGACCAGGCAGCCGGCCGATTTGACCGATGCCGACTACCTGAAATTTTACCAGGAACTGTACCCGATGTCGATGGAAGCCCCGCTGTTCTGGATTCACCTCAACGTCGATTACCCGTTCAATCTGACGGGTATTCTGTATTTTCCGAAGGTGAAGGACGAGCTGCAGTTCTCGCGCAACAAAATTCAGCTTTACTCGCGGCAGGTGTTTATTACCGACGAGGTGAAGGACGTGGTGCCCGAGTTTCTGATGCTGCTGCACGGCGTGCTCGACTCGCCCGATATTCCGCTCAACGTGTCGCGCTCGTTCTTGCAGGCCGACGCGGCGGTGCGGAAAATCAACACTTACGTGACGCGCAAAGTGGCCGACAAGCTGAGCGACCTTTTCAAAAAAGACCGCGCCGGCTACGAGGAAAAATGGACCGACATCGGGATGTTCGTCAAGTACGGAATGCTGTCGGACGAGAAGTTTTACGACCGCGCTAAGGACATCGTGCTGCTGAAAAACGTGGCCGGTAAGCTCTTCACTCTCACCGAGTACACCGAGCACATTCAGGCCAATCAGCTCGACAAAGACGGTAACACCGTGGCCCTGTACACCAATGACGCCGAGGCCCAGCACGGCTACGTGGCCGCCGCTCAGGAGCGCGGCTACGACGTGCTGAACTTCGACCAGGTGCTCGACCCGCACTTCATCGGCCAATTGGAGCAGAAGCTGGAAAAAACCAGCTTCAAGCGCGTCGATGCCGACACCGTGAGCCGGCTTATTGAGCAGGAAGGCAGCACCGAAAGCGTGCTGAGCGAAGACGACCAGACCAAGCTGAGCGACCTCTTCAAAACGGCCATCGCCAACGAGGCCATGCACGTCAAAGTGGCCGCCCTCAGCCCGCAGGACGCGCCGGTCGTCATCACCCAAAACGAATTTATGCGCCGCATGAAGGATATGCAGCGCACCGGCGGCGGCGGCGGAATGCAAATGTTTGGCAGCTTCCCCGACTCGTTCGACGTGACCGTGAACGCCAACCACGCCCTGGCCGCCAAAGTGTTGGCCGGAGACGAAGACCTGGCCAAGCAAGCCTTCGACCTGGCCCTGCTCGCGCAAGGAATGCTGAAAGGCGAGGCCCTGACGGCGTTTGTGAAGCGCAGCACGGAACGGCTCTAAGCGCAAGGCGGCGCGTAGGTTGGAGGCAGGTTTCGCGGTTCGTGCGGGCTTCGCGAAACCTGCCTCTAACCTACGTGAAACCTTGCGCTAAAAAACAATATACCGTTGTGTGCAGTCCCGGTACTTCCTCTCCCAGATGTTAATGCTGGCGATGGAGCCGGGTTTTTGCTTTCAGGACGGTTGGCGGGTGGCCCGCCGCATCGATTGCTCCAGACAACTGCGGACGCAACCGCGTTTTCTTGTCATAATGTCCGGCTCGCCCCCTTGCCCGCCCAGACAAGCGCTGGGGTGTAACGGTCGTCGGACAGCCCGCGCATTTTCAGGTCCAGGAATTGAAACCGGACGGCACCTTGCCCGGTGTAGCCGGTGAGGGCCGCCCACGCCGTGCCCGCCGGCAGGGTAGCAAATGCCGTATCAAGCGCGTCGAGCATCACGAGCACTCCGCGCACGGTTGGGTCGTGGTGCCAGCCGGGCACGAACCAATGCTGGTCGCGCAGGGCAGCGCTCAACGTGCCCGGCGGGGTGGAGCGGCCGGTGCCGGTTGGCAGTGTTTCGACCAAGGCCCGGCAAAAGTCACGGGCGGCGGCCCGGCCTTCGTACCCGAACCGGTGCAGGGCGGTACGGGCATCCACGGCCGCCCTGGCTGCCAGGTACTAGTGCAGCAGGAAAAGCGTCGTCAGACGCTGCTGCCCGTCGAGGATGACGAGGGCCGCTTGGTCGGGGGTGCCGTACACGAAATCGAGGCCCAACGGCACCGGGGGCGGTGCCGTCGGGCCCGAACGCGCCGCGCAACGAACAGCCGTTTCCCGCACCTCCCAGTACCCAGTACCCGCAGAATAAGCCAAATGGTCGTCAGGCTTGCTGGCCGTCAACCAGTTTCCACGCAACGCTGTCGGCGGTGGTGCGGCGATGTGCAACGATAGGTTGAAGGCAGTAGAACGCAGAACCGCCCGCTTCGAACGCGGCGATGTCGTCCAGTAACTGCTTCACTTGCAGCCCTGCTCAGCGATAACCCCTTTGGTAGGACGAAATTTCAAACCGCAACCCGCTTAGTTCTCCTATCAAGCAGGTGGTCAGGTGTTCTTTTGAGGTTGGGTGAAAGTGGTATTCCTTGTCCATCGGGGCATACAGGTATCATGGTTTCACGCCGTCAAATGCAGCGCCCCAAGCTGCCCCACGCGCGGGTTGAAAACCCGCGCTACAACAACGTGCCGTGCAGCAGCACCAGCGCCACAGTGAAGTAAATAATCAGCCCCGTCACATCGACCAGCGTGGCCACGAACGGAGCCGACGATGTGGCCGGGTCAAGGCCCAACCGCTTGAGGATGAGTGGTAGCATCGAGCCGGCCAGCGAGCCCCACAGCACAATGCCCACCAGCGCGATGCCCACCGTGAGGGCCACCAGCAGCCAATGTTCGCCGTAAATGGGCATGAAGGTTTGCCAGAGCGCAATGCGGGCAAACCCCACAATGCCCAGGATGATGCCCAGCGCCAGGCCCGACAAAATTTCGCGGCGCAGCACCAGCCACCAATCGCTGACGGTGAATTCGCCCAGGGCCATGGCCCGGATGATGAGCGACGTAGCCTGCGAGCCCGAATTGCCCCCGGAGCTGATAATGAGTGGGATAAACTGCACCAGCACGATGGCTTTTTGCAACTCGCCCTCGAAAAACTGCATGGCCGAGGCCGTGAGCAACTCGCCCAGAAACAACACTACCAGCCAGCCCGCCCGCTTCTGCACCATGCCCATGAGGGGCGTGGCCAGGTAAGGCTCGTCGAGGGCTTCGGAGCCGCCGAGCTTCTGCATATCCTCGGTGTCTTCCTGCTCGCGGATGCTGAGGATGTCGTCAATCGTCACAATACCCAGCAGGATGCCTTGGTCGTCGCTGACGACGGGCAGGGCCACGCGGTCGTTGCGCCGGAAAATATCGATGGCTTCTTCCTGGTCCTGGCCCGCCGAGAGCTTCACGTACCGGCTGTCCATCAGGTCGCGGACCCGCACGGTGGGGTTGGAAAGTAAAATTTCGCGAATGCGAATGTCGTCAATCAAAATCCCGCGCGAGTCGGTAACGTACAATACGCTAAGGGTTTCGGACTGACCCCCGTGCTGCCGCACGTAATCAAGCACCTGCTGCACGGTCCAATTTTCGCGGATGGCAATGTAGTCGGGTGTCATCAGGCGGCCCACTGAATACTCGGGGTAGCCCAGGAGTTGCAGCGTGACTTTGCGCTCGGCCTCGCTCAGGTTTTGCACCAGTT
>JANYFQ010000190.1 GCA_025362615.1 Hymenobacter sp.
CCGCTCACCATCAGCGGCATCGGCACGACGGGCGACTTTGCCGTGAGCGGGGCCGTGCCCACCACCGTGGCCAGCGGCGGCGGCACGGCCACGGTGAGCGTCACGTTCACGCCCACGGCCACGGGCAGCCGCACCGGCACGTTGGTTATTGCCTCCAATGCCGGGGGCGGCTCCAACACCTACACGGTGAACCTGGGCGGCACCGGGCTGATGGCCTCGCCTTTGCAGCCCACCATCACGAGCTTCACGCCTGCGAGCGGGCCGGTGGGCACGGTGGTTAGCATTGCCGGTACCAACCTGACGGGGGCCACGGCCATCACCTTCAGCGGCAGCAGCGGCAACGTGGTGACGACGGGCTTTACGGTGGTCAGCCCGACGAGTATCACCGGCGTGGTGGTGCCGGCCGGGGCCATCACCGGCACCCTGACCGTGACCACGCCCGCCGGCACGAGCGCGGCCAGCGCGGGGAGCTTCTCGGTCACGCCCAGCCTGAGCAACTTGGTGCTGAGCGCCGGGGCCATCAGCCCGGCCTTTGCCGGCGGCACCACCGCCTACACCCTCACCGTGCCGGCCACGACGACCACGACGACCGTGACGCCGACCAACGCCCAGACCGCCGGCGGCGCCCTCACGGTGAACGGCACGGCCGTGGCCAGCGGCGCGGTCTCGGGGCCCCTTGCCCTGAGCCCCGGCACCAATACCCTGACCGTGGTGGTGAACCCGGCCGGGGCGGGCACGGCCACGACCTACACCGTGACGGTGACGCGCACTTCCTGCGTGGTGACGGCACTGGCCCAAAACGTGAGCGTGGCACTGGACGCCAGCGGCAACGCCAGCACGACGGCCGCCGCCGTGAACAACGGCAGCAGCAGCACCTGCGGGGCGGTGAGCCTAAGTCTTTCACAGACGGCCTTTACCTGCGCCAACGTGGGCACGCCGGTGCCGGTGACGCTGACCGTGACCGATGGCTTCGGCGGCTCGGCCACGGCCAATGCCACCGTGACGGTGACCGACGGGCTGGCCCCGACGGCCGTGGCCCAGAACCTGAGCGTGCAGCTCGGGGCCAACGGCACAGTTGCCATCACGGCGGCCCAGGTGAACAACGGCAGCAGCGACAACTGCACGGCCGCTGGCAGCCTCACGCTGGCCGTGTCGCCGAGCAGCTTCGGCTGCGCCAACGTGGGGGCCAACCCCGTGACGTTGACCGTGACCGACGCCCGCGGCAACGCCAGCACGGCCACGGCCACCGTGACCGTGGCGGCCCCGCCCACGGCCACGCTCACCGGCCTGAGCCCCAACCCGGCCCCGGCGGGCACGACGGTGACGGCCACGGGCACGAACCTGAGCGGGGCCACGGCCCTGACGGTGAACGGCGCATCGGCCACCATCAGCGGGCTGTCGGCCACGGGCTTCACCTTTGTGGTGCCAGCCGGGGCGGCGGTCACGGGCAACGTGGTGGTGACAGCCCCGTGCAGCCAGAGCGTGACGCGGGCCTTCGCCACGGCCTACCCCGACCTGACCATCAGCACCGGCACCCTGGCCAGCCCTGTTATCGTGCCTGCGGGCACCTACGGCACTATCACGGTGACGGGCACGGGCGTGGCTCAATTTGCGGGGGCGGTGGTGGCCACCACGGCCGTGGTGGTGAACGGCGTGCTGCTCACCGACTGCCTCGCGCCACTGACCGGCTCCGGCAGCTTCACGCTCAACGCCGGGGCCACGCTGGGCATCTGCGACTCCAATGGCATTGCCATCAGCGGGGCCAGCGGGGCGGTGCAAATCAGCACCCGCAGCTTCTCGACGGATGCGACGTATATATACAACGGCACCCAGGCCCAGAGCACGGGCACGGGCCTGCCCGCCACGGTGCGGGCGTTGACCATCGACAACCCGGCCACTGTGGGCCTGAGCGCGCCCGTGGCCATCGCCCAAACCCTGACCCTGGCCAACAGCGGCAACCTGCTGCTGAACCTGAACCCGCTCACGCTGCGCTCCGACGCCGGCGGCACGGCCCTGGTGGTGAACAGTGGTACGGGCGTTGTCACGGGCGGCACGGCCACCGTGCAGCGCTACCTGACCACCACCAACCCGAGCCTAGGCTATCGCCACTACAGCAGCCCGGTGAGCGGCAACACGCTCAGCGACCTGGCCACGGGCACGTTCACGCCCGTCTTCAGCGCGGCCTACAACACCCGCGCCACGGCCCACCCGGCCGCCGGCTTCCCCACGGTGCTCGGTTACGACCAGGCCCGCCTGAGCGCCGCCACGGCCAGCCCCTACACGGGCTTCGACAAGGGCTGGTTCTCGCCCGCGGCGACGGACGCCATGGGCGCGGCCCGCGGCTACGCCGCGCAGCTGCGGGGCACGGAGCTGGTGGACTTCACCGGCACGCTGCGCACGGGCGACTACGCCCGCGCCCTGCCCCGCGCCGCCGGCACGGCGGGCGGCGAGGGCCTGCACCTGGTGGGCAACCCCTACCCGGCCCCCATCGACTGGAACCTGGTGACGGCCGCCGACCGGCCGGGCGTGGACGCGGCGTTTTACGTGTTTGAAAGCAGCAGCCAATACGGCGGGGCCTACCGCTCGGCGGTGAACGGCGTGGGCAGCAGCAGCTACATCGGCAGCAGCCAGGGCTTCTTCGTGCGCGTCACGCCGGGGCAGGCCGCGGGCACGCTCACTTTCAAGAACGCGCACCGCCTGACGGACTACGCCCAGCAAGTAGCCGTGCGGCGCGGGGCGGCCGACGCCCGCCCGCTGGTGCAGCTCGCGCTGGCCGGGTCCGGCGCGGCCGATAACCTGTACGTGTACGCCGAAGCCGGCGCAACCCCCGGCGTGGACGCGCAGTACGACGCGGCCAAGCTGGCCAACCCCAGCGGGCTGAACCTGGCGGCGCTCGCCGCCACGGGCGAGGCCCTGGCCATCGATGGCCGCCCGGCGTTTGCCGCCGCCACCCTCATTCCACTCAACGTGCAAGTGCCCGCCGCTGGCACCTACAACCTGACGGCCGCCGCACTGGCGAACCTGCCGGCCACCACGGCCGTGACCCTGACCGACGCCCTGACGGGCCAGACCACCGACCTGCGCCGCACGGCCCGCTACGCCTTCACGGCCGCGGCGGCAGCTCCGGCCGTGGGCCGCTTCTTTCTTAACCTGGCCCCGGCGGGCGCATTGGCCACGGCGGGTGCAGCGCTAACTGAGCAGGTGCAGGTGTACCCCAACCCGGCCCGCAGCAGCTTCGCACTGCTGCTGCCGGCGGGCACGGCCGCCACTCCGGCCACGCTGGTAAACAGCCTGGGCCAAACGGTGCGCACGCTAACCGCCACGGCCGCTACCACAGTGGACGTGGCCGGGCTAGCGGCGGGCGTGTACACGCTGCGCCTCACGCTGGCCGGCCAGCCCGTGACCATGCGCGTGGTGGTGGAATAAGCCCCTGCCCGCCCCGGCGGGATAAAGAGCCCGGCACTTCTGGAAGGAGGTGCCGGGCTTTGCGTTTCAGACGGTCGGGCTGCACGCCGCTTGCTGCGCGAAACGGCAGCGTGACCGTTCCACCTTGGGCGCTTGCTTCTGCGTGGCTACCTGGCCGGTGCAGTGAAAAGTCGGATTCGCCACTGCCGCTTAGTATCCTATATTTGTGGGATGAGAAAGGCAGGAAGCCGGTGGGGAAGATGGACGGTGCTGGGGGCAATGGCCGGGGCATTGGCCGGGCTGGCCCCGGCCAGTGCCCGCCCGCCCGTGGCCGCCCCCATCGACAGCCTCACCGCGCCCGACTTCGACCGCTGGCCCCGCCCCGTGCGCGACGGCTTGTTTCGGCGGATTACCCCGGCCGGCCGGGCCCGGCTGGAACAGCAGAGCCGGCCCGGCCAGCCCGTCCTGGGGCGCATCATCGCCCTGAAGCAGGTGGCCCGCCTCGACAACGACGACCGCCACAACGGGCTGGCCGTGCAGCACCTGCTCAGCGGCTACCAGCTGCTCGAAGCCCACCCCGACAGCACCCGCCTGACCGACTACGCCTTGGCCCTGAGCTGGAACTACAATATGCTGGGCCAGGCCCGCGAAACCCGGCAGTTTGCCGAGGCCGCCCGCCGCTACGCCGGCCCCCGCGCCGAACCCTTGCTGCTGGCCCGCATCTACAACGCCCTGGCCGGAGGGGCCGGGCTGGCCCACGACTACCGGGGCGAGCTGAGCGGCTACCGGCGGGCAGCGGGCGAGATGCTCAGGATTGGCCACCGCCAGTACACGGCCCTGTACCTGGGCAACCTCATCCAGCCCTACCTCAACCTGCACCGCTACCGCGAAGCCCGGCAGGTGCTGGATTCGGCCTTGCTTATCCGGCCCTACTTCAAGCAGCCCGACTACTACATCATGTCGGACGAGGCCGAGCTGCTCTACCACGAAGGGCGCTACGCCGAGGCCGTGCAGCGGGTGCGGGCCATTCAGCACTACACGGCGGGCTACAAAGACTACTACCTGCTGGCCGATGCCCTGCGCGTGCTGGGGCCGGCCCTGAGCAAGCTGGGCCGCTACCGCGAAGCCTTCGCCGCCCAGCAGCGCCTGACCGAAATCACCGACAGCCTCTACCAAAGCGCGTCCATCGGCCGGATGCAGGAGATGCAGGCCCTCTACGAAACCCAGCGGCAGCAAACCCAGCTCGCGCAGCAGCAGCAGCGCATTGGGGGCCTCACGGCGGCCGGGCAAGTGCGCGAGGCCAACCTGCGCCGCCGCACCAGCCTGCTGTGGGCGGCGTTTGCAGTCGTCGGGCTGCTCGCGGCCCTGGCGGCGGTGCTCTACAACCGCAGCCGCCTCCGGCAGCGGGCCAATGCCTTGCTCAACGACCAGAAAAACGCCCTGGCCGTAGCCGCCGGCAAGCTCCAGACCCTGAACGCCACCAAAGACCGGCTCTTTGCCCTGGTGGCCCACGACCTGCGCAACCCCCTGGCCGCCCTCACCGGCATCCAGACCCTAGTGCGGCGCTACGTGCGGCGCGGCGAGCCCGAGCGCCTGGTGGAACTGGGCGACCACCTCGAACAAACCGCCCACACCCTGCACGGGGTGCTCGACAACGTGCTGGGCTGGGCCATCAGCCAGCGCGGCGAGCTGGAGCCGCGCCCCGAGCCGCTGGACGTGGCCCTGCTGGTGCAGGAGGCCGCCGCTATCGGCCAACTGCACGCCACTGTGCAGGACATTGACCTGCAAGTGCGCGTGGCCCCCAGCCTGCCCCTCACCACCGACCAGCAGATGCTGCGGACCCTACTGCGCAACCTGCTGGGCAACGCCCTGAAGTTTACCCCGGCCGGCGGGCAAGTCACGCTGACGGCCGAGGCCACCGAAACCACCCTGTGGGTGCGGGTGGCCGACAGCGGGCCGGGCTTTTCGGCCGCCGCTGCGGCGGCCTGGGCCGCCGCCGAAGTAGCCCCCCGCACCCCCGATGCCAGCGGGCGCAGCGGGCAGGGCCTGGGGCTGGTGGTGTGCCGCGCCTTTGTGCGCCAGCTGGGCGGCACCCTGAGCTGGCGCAACCGCCCCGAAGGCGGGGCCGAGGTACTGTTGGCGCTGCCGGTGGCGGCGCCAATGGAATGGGCTGCCACCGAAATGGTTCGCCAGCATACGTAGGCTGCCGCCCCCCTTACTTTGTGAGGCGAACCCCGGCCATGAGCATCATCCAAACCCTGATTGTCGAAGACGAGCGCCTGTACGGCGACTTGCTCTGCGAATACCTCGAAGCCCTGGGCCACGACGTGCTGGGGCCGGTGGCCTCGGCCGCCGAAGGCCTGGCCCTGTTTGCGGCCCTCAGGCCCGATTTGGTGCTGCTCGACATTGGCCTGCGCGGGCCGCTGGATGGCGTGGAGCTGGCCGGGCAGCTGCTCCGGCAGCGGCCGGTGCCGCTCATCTTCATCACGGCGTTTGCCGACCGAACCACCTTCGAGCGGGCGCGGGCCGTGGGGCCGGCCGCTTTCATCACCAAGCCGTTTGAGGCGGCCACCGTGCGAAATGCTGTCGAGCTGGCCTTGTTCAACTTTGCCAGCGCGGCTGCGACTCCTGCTCCGGCCGCCCCGCCGCTGCCCTGGGCCCAGGATATGCTGCTGGGCGAGGCCTTTTTCCTCAAAGACAAAGCCGGCCTGACGAAAATACCCTGCCCCGAGGTGCTGTATGTGGAAGCGGGTGATAAATACTGCGTACTAATGCGGGCCAACGGCTCCAGGCACACCCTGCGCATGAGTTTGCGCGAGGTGGCCGAGACGCTGGCCGCTCACGGCTTCGTGCAGGTACACCGTTCGTTCGTCATCAACGCCCGGCACCTGGAGGCCGTCGACCCGGTGGGCTTCACCCTGCGGGTGGGCCGCCACACCCTGCCCCTGGGCCGCTCTTACAAAGACGACCTGCTGCGCCGCCTGACGTTGCTGGGCGAGGGGACGTGAAGAATCTGCGTGCGGCATGGGACGTGAGATGTGGGGCGTGAGATGTGAGGTATGCAGCACGCTCACGCCGCCCCTGCCGACGCCGGACCCCCGAATGCCGACGCTGGCGGACATTGTGCTTGCCCAAGGTGCTGAAGTCGTGTAGTTTTGCCAGCACTACCGCTACCTGGGCGGCAGCTTTACGCATTCCACTTCACCCCCCATCCCAC
>JANYFQ010000244.1 GCA_025362615.1 Hymenobacter sp.
TAAGCATTCATCTCACAAAAGTAGCCGAAACGTATACACGGACCTGGGAACCGCTCTAGAAGGGCGGTTGAGGCCAGCGGTGGGGCGGGCGGGCGGCTTTTTTTGCCGCCCGCCCGCTTCGGGTGGCCGCTCAGACCGCCTGAGAAAAGCGGGCGGGCGGCAAAAAAGCCGTCCGCCCCAAAACTGGTTTCCCCAACAGCTTCATCGCCCGATTGCGGCGAAGCAAGCCTCCCATAAATCACCTCCTCACGCAAAAAAAGTGCCGACCCACCGGCCGGCGCTTTTCAAGTTTTGGGGTAAGGCGAGCCAGCAATTATCAGCGAAGCTTCATTCTCACCAATCAAACGCTTCCTCGGCTTCCACAGGGAGGCCCGACAGGCCCGTTCCGTTTCATCCGTTCGAATCGGCGGTCAATTTGCGGTCTACATCATGCCGCCCATGCCACCCATGCCACCGCCGGCACCAGCGCCGCCTTTGTCCTCTTCCGGCTCGTCCGAAATCACGGCCTCCGTCGTCAGCAGCAAGCCGGCAATCGAAGCCGCATTTTCCAGCGCCAAACGGGTTACTTTAGTTGGGTCGATGATGCCGGCGGCCACCAGGTTTTCGTAGCGGTCCTCGCGGGCGTTGTAGCCAAAGTCGCCTTTGCCTTCCAGCACCTTCTGCACCACCACCGAGCCTTCGCCGCCCGCGTTCTGCACAATCGTGCGGAGCGGCGACTCCAGGGCCGTGCGGATGATGTTCACGCCCGTGCGCTCGTCGGCGTTGTGGGTGTCCACGGCCGCCAGCGCCTCAATGGCACGCACCAGGGCTACGCCGCCGCCGGGCACCACGCCTTCCTCCACGGCGGCGCGGGTGGCGTGCAGGGCATCGTCCACGCGGTCTTTTTTCTCCTTCATTTCCACTTCAGTGCTGGCCCCGATGTAGAGGATGGCCACGCCGCCCGAGAGCTTGGCGAGGCGCTCTTGCAGCTTCTCCTTGTCGTAGTCCGAGGTCGTCGTTTCCATCTGGGCCTTAATCTGGGCAATGCGGCCCGTGATTTTTTCCTTGTCGCCCTTGCCGTTTACGATGGTCGTGTTGTCCTTGTCGATGATGATTTTTTCGGCCGTGCCGAGGTACTCCAGCGTCGCGTTTTCGAGCTTGTAGCCCTGCTCTTCGCTGATGACGGTACCGCCCGTGAGGGTGGCAATGTCTTCCAGCATGGCCTTGCGGCGGTCGCCGAAGCCCGGTGCCTTCACGGCCGCAATCTTCAGCGAGCCGCGCAGCTTGTTCACCACCAGCGTGGCCAGGGCCTCGCCATCAACGTCTTCGGAGATGACGACCAGCGGCTTGCCGGTTTGCAGCACCTGCTCGAGCACGGGCAGCAGCTCCTTCATCGTGCTCACCTTCTTGTCGTAGATGAGGACGTAGGGCGACTCCATTTCCACCTCCATTTTCTCGGGGTTGGTCACGAAGTACGGTGAGAGGTAGCCGCGGTCGAACTGCATCCCTTCCACCGTTTTCACTTCGGTTTCGGTACCGCGGGCCTCCTCGACAGTAATCACGCCTTCTTTGCCCACTTTCTCCATCGCGTCGGCAATCATCTGACCGATTTCGGCATCGTTGTTGGCCGAAATGGTGCCTACTTGGGCGATTTCCGCCGAGTTTTCAATCTTTTTCGATTGCGACTTCAGGTTGGCCACCACGGCGTGTACTGCCTTGTCGATGCCGCGCTTGAGGTCCATCGGGTTGGCCCCGGCGGCTACGTTTTTGGAGCCGGCCACGTAAATGGCCTGGGCCAGCACGGTAGCGGTGGTAGTGCCGTCGCCGGCCTGGTCGGCCGTTTTGGAGGCTACTTCTTTCACGAGCTGGGCACCCATGTTTTCCACGGCATCCTTCAACTCAATTTCTTTGGCCACCGTCACCCCGTCTTTGGTGATGGTAGGAGCGCCGAATTTCTTGTCGATGATGACGTTGCGGCCTTTCGGACCGAGGGTCACTTTCACCGCGTTGGCGAGCTTATTTACGCCGGCCTGCAATTTGGCGCGGCCTTCGGTGTCAAATAAAATGTTCTTAGCCATTGGGTTGGAGACGTTGGTTTAAACTGAATGGTAAAGGCCGGTAGTTGGTCGGACACGGCCCGCCGCTACCAGCCGAAAGGGGTTTAGGACAGCACGGCGAATACGTCCGACTCGCGCATCATCAACAGGTCTTCGCCATCGACGGTGATTTCGGTGCCGGCGTATTTGCCGTAAAGCACGTGGTCGCCCACTTTCACCTGGGGCTTGATGATGGAGCCGCTGTCGGCCGTTTTGCCTTCACCCACGGCCACGATTTCACCGCGCGAGGGCTTTTCCTTGGCCGTGTCGGGGATGATGATGCCGGATTTGGTTTTCTCCTCGGCGGCGGCGGCGCGAACGATAACGCGGTCGGCCAGCGGTTTGATGCTAAGTGCCATTTTGTGTGTTGTTGGGTTGTTTTAAGGTGAAACCTTGTGTGCCGCTGCTGCGGCACTTCTCATGCCAGCCCCCCAAAACCTGACAAAATAGGCAGGCGCACCGTCCGTCAGTGCCCCGGCGGCGGAAAAATTGGCCGGCCCCTGCCACAAAAAAGCCGGCCGCACCCTACTGGGCGCGGCCGGCTTTGCCAGGCAAATCGGGCGGTGCTTACTGCGCCGGGGCCGGAGTCGGCGTGGCGGGCTGCGCCGGCGCCGCGCCCGGAGCGGTTGCCGGCGCGGGAGCCGATGCCGGTGCCTGCACCGGAGCAGGCAAGCGGGTTTCGAGGGCTTTTTGTTGGTTCACGCTCCGCACCGGGCCACCGGCCGTGCTGGTGAGGACGTGCGTACCCAACGAGAGCACCATCAGGCCGATGGCGAAGCCCCAGGTGAGTTTTTCGAGCAGGTCGCCGGTGCGTTTCACGCCCATCATGCTGGCCGCGCCGCCCGCGCTGAACTGGCTGGAAATTCCACCGCCCTTAGGGTTTTGGGCCAGCACCACCAGGGCCAGCAAAAAGCAAACAATCAGAATGAGGATGATGAGGGCAACGTACATAAGAACAAGCGGTTGTCAGGCAGAATGCCTAGGGCAAAGGAGGTTGTTGAAGTTGTAACGACTGGATTTCGGTTGCAAAGTACGCCATTTTTTCCGGGTGTTTCACCATCAGGCGCTCGTAAACTTCGATAGCGCGGGCCAGCTTGCCCTGCCGGGCCAGGATGCGGGCCAGGCTTTCGGACACCAGTTCGGGCGGGGCGTTGGTGCTGGGGGCCGCCAAATCGGTGGGCGTTTCGGTGGTTGTTTTGGCAAAGGCGGGCCGCGTGAGGCGGGGCTTTTGCCGCAAAAAAGTTTCTATCAGTTCCAGCGAAGTGGGCGGGGGCAGGGCCTGGGGGCGGTGCGCGGCCCAGTGCGCGAGTAGCAGCGCATCGGGGGCAAAAAACGCCTCGGGCAGCGGCAGGGCAAAGGCAGTCGGGAGCACCTCATCCGATTGTCCTTCGACCGCTAACGGCAGCAATGCCAAGCCCAAACGGCTGCTTTCGCCCCAACCGTAGCCCAGGTTTTGGTCGCCTAAAAAGGCGGCCGGGGTTAGCCCTGGCGGCACAAACGGCTTGGGGGGCAAGGTCCAGGTCCACTCGTCGGTGAGGCCGGGCAGCAGGTAGGCGGGGGTGGGGTCGAGTGCGTCGGCCAGTCCGTACTCGAAGCGGGCCGCGCCCGCGTCTGCGGGCGGGCGCACGGGCGGGGCCACCGGGGCCGGGGCATTCGCCAAAGGCTCAAAAACCGCCGGTGTCGGACTTTCAGGGTCGGAAATCAGTGACGTAATGGCCTGGGCTGCGGCCGAGGCCGGAGCTGTTGCTGCCGCGACCGACTCCGGTAAATGCTCGGTGACTGGTTCGGGCTCCGTGGAAATGCCAACCAGCATTTCTGTTTCAGCTACTTCGGCGGCGGTAACTGGTGCCGGGGCGAAAGCCGGCCCGTCGGCAGCAGCTACGCTGGGTGCAGGCGGCAAAACTGCCGCGCTTACCGCTGCTGGTTCGGCGGCAGCGGGTACTGCTTCGGTTGCTGAAACAGGGGCAAGGCTGGCCGTTTCAACGGCTTTCACCCCGGAATGCAAGGGTTGTTCGACAGTTAAAATGCGCCCCTTCGGGGGCAATGACCCCGTTGCTTCGCCAGAATCCGGCGCGGCCGTAGTCGAAACCGACCACCCCGTTGCCGCCGCTACCCCGGCCCGGCCGATGGCAGGCGCTGGGGCAGCAGTTGGTACGGGTGCCGCCGGGGCCACCGCCTCGCCGGGTATCAGCACGGGCATTGGCGGCGGTAGCGGTGTCTCAGCTGCTTCGGCCGCTTCAAACCCGGCAACGGTGGTTACTGGTTCTGTAATCGACGGTTCCAATGGAACACCTGCAACGGGCAATAAGTCAGGGCCGCCAACCAAACGCTGCGCCACGAACCGGCCTGGTTTTGCGGGGGTTGGTTCCGGTGGGGTAAGCGCGGGCACAACCACGGCCGTCGGCATTGTCGCGGTCGCGGCGGGCGCAGCCCTGACGGGCAAGGGCGGCGGGGTTTCAATCAGGCGGCGCAGCAGGGCACGGTCGGCGGCGTAGGTGGCCGCGCGGCGCAGGCGCTGCCCGGCCAGCATAGCCCCTTGGTCGTGAGCAGCTTTGGCTAACAGCAGATGGGCCGTTTGGCAGTACGGAAAAGCCTGGGCCAGTGCTTCCAACTCGCGCACCTGCTGCGGCCCGAGGGCCGTGCCGGGGTCAAGAACGTGCAGGAGAGAAGCGCGGGTCATGGAAAGGAAAAGGGGACCGGCCATTGGCCAGCGAGTAATTGGGCACGCAACATTACGCCAGAACGGGTAGATAGCCCCTTCCGGCCCCGTTTTTTACCAGTTGGCCACCGATTTATTGAAGATGTCGGTGATGATGCCGGTGGTTATTTTCCGAATAGCGTTCTGGTCGTTATTAACCGTCGCAATGTCCTGGGTGGCCGGGAAATCGCCAAAGTTTTGAAACACTTGCTCAAAGCTCTGCTTGTCGTCTTTGGTGTTCGTGAACCGCATTTTCACCTGAACGGTCAGCCGGCTGCTGCCCGCTTGGTCCACGCCTTCCACACGTTGGATGGCCGCCGGGGCGTAATCGTAGGCAACGATGGCCCCTTCAAACTGCAAATCGCCGTCGCGGGGCACAAGCGCCAGCTTGGTGTTGCGCTGGAAATAATCTTTTAAGTCTTCGGTAAATCGCTGCGTCAGAAAAGCCGGCCCGGTGGGCGCGTTATTTGAAATGGTTTGAATAGAAAACGTGCGCACCGCAGGGTCAATGTTGGTGCCGCCAAACGAATAAACGCCGCAGCTTCCAACCCCGATACCTAACAGCAAAAGCAGACCAAAAATAAATTTACGGCGCACAAAAATTTTCATTGCAAATAATTAAAAATAGGACAGAAAATCAGCAAACAGTTAACGCATTTCAGGCCCCAAAATTATATTTCCTCTAAATCGTATTGCTTTAGTTTGCGGTATAATGTCCGCTCCGAAATACCCAGGTCGTGCGCGGCGTATCTGCGCTTATTATTGTGCTTTTTGAGAGCCTTTAAAATCATTTCTTTTTCCTTTACGTCAAGCGAAAGCGTTTCTTCTTCGGTTTCGTGACTAATGTCTTCCACGGGTTGCTCGACTTCTTCGGTGTCAGCGTAATTGAGCGTTGGCTCAACGGCATAAGGGCTGCTGAAACCGCTTGAGCTACTGGGTAGTAGGTAATCAGCCGCTGGTTGGTTGCCGCCGTCAAACCCTGTTGTGGCAGGGGCAAACAAGTGGCTGTTTTGTCGCAATAATTCCTGGGTTTCGTGCGGCCGGCCGTGATGACTGGCGGTGGCCAGTTCGAGCACCATCTTTTTCAAATCCGTCACGTCGCGCCGCATATCGAACAGAATTTTATACATTAAATCGCGTTCCGAATAGCCATTCGTATTGCCGTCTGGGCCAGCCGCACGCAGCAGCATGGGCAAATTGCTGCTTTGTTCGGCAGGCAGGTATTTGGCCAACTGACTGCCATTTAATTCGCGCTCTAATTCCAGCACCGAAATTTGTTCGGCAATGTTTTTTAACTGCCGGATATTGCCTGGAAACCGAAAGCGCGTCAGCAATTGCACCGCGTCGGGCAGCAATGAAATAGGTTTTACCCGGTGCTTTTCCGAAAAATCGGCGGTGAATTTTCGGAACAATAAATAAATGTCTTCCCCGCGCTCGCGCAACGCCGGCACCGCAATGGGCACCGTATTGAGCCGGTAATACAAGTCTTCCCGAAAGCGCCCGTTGCGGACGCTTTCCAGCAGATTGACGTTGGTAGCTGCCACCACCCGTACGTCGGTTTTCTGTACCTTGCTGGAACCCACCCGGATAAACTCGCCGTTTTCGAGCACCCGTAGCAACCGCGCCTGGGTGCCGAGCGGCATTTCGCCAATTTCGTCCAGGAAAATAGTGCCGCCGTTGGTTACTTCAAAATAGCCCTTGCGGGCATCGTTGGCCCCGGTAAACGAGCCTTTTTCGTGCCCGAACAATTCCGAATCAATGGTGCCTTCGGGAATAGCGCCGCAGTTGATGGCAATGAATTGCCCATGCTTGCGCGGCGAAAGCGCGTGAATAATTTTCGAAAACAACTCCTTACCCGAGCAGCTTTCGCCGTTAATCAGCACCGTCATATCAGTCGGGGCCACTTGTGCCGCTACCTGAATGGCATAATTAAGTGCCGGCGCGTGGCCGATGATGCCAAAGCGCAACTTGATGGATTGTATTTCCTGTGGTGTCAAAGGGTATGCGCTTGAAGTTGTTTGGTTTTTCTCGCACAGAGTTCACAGAGTTAAAAGAGTTTCTCTTTTCTTGCTTTTTACTCCTTTTAACTCTGTGTGCAATTTAATTTACTGCTTCCCCCAAAAGCGTACTGGCCGAACTCGAATGCACCAGCACGTTCACGTAATCACCCTTCTGAAAACTCTTCTTCGGAAAAATAACGACTTGGTTCTGGCTGTTGCGCCCGCTCAAATGTTCCTTCGAGCGTTTCGAGAAATTTTCGACCAGCACCTCGTACACGCGGCCGATGGCTTTGGCGTTGCGGGCGGCGCTGTGGAGTTGTTGCAAGTCAATGATTTCCTGCAAGCGGCGTTTTTTTACTTCCAGCGGCACGTCGTCGGGCAGCTTGCGGGCGGCGAGGGTGCAGGGCGCTCGGAGTAGAAAAACATATACGCCAGGTCGTAGCGCACCCATTCCATCAGGCTTTTGGTGTCTTCGTGTTCGG
>JANYFQ010000257.1 GCA_025362615.1 Hymenobacter sp.
GGCCGGGCCAGCCCAGCGCCTGGTGGTGGAGTAGCGCCGGGCGGTGCTTTTTGCTACCAAAGCCCTCCAAAAAAGAAGCCGCGCAACCAGGTTGCGCGGCTTTTTTTTTGAAAACGTCGTCGGTGGGGTTCTGGCGGTGGCCTACTCCTTCGTGATGCGGCGGGTGGCGGTTTCGCCGCCGGCGTACTGCACCTCCAGCAAATACACGCCGGGGGGCAGGGCGGCCACGTCGAGCGTCAGCTCGGGGGCCGCCACGGCTTGGGTGCGGACGGGGCGGCCCAGGGCGTCGCGGAGCTGCACTTGCCGGGGGCGGGCGGCGGCATCCAGGGCCAGGTGCAGCTGCTGGTGGGCGGGCACGGGGTAGGCGGCGAAGGTTGGCCCCTGGCGGGGAGCGCCCACGGTCAGCACGTTGGGGTCGAGGAAGCGAGCCAGGCAGTGGCGGGTGTAGCTGCCCGCCTGGGTAAACTCGCCGGCCGCGATGATGGCCCCGTCGGGCTGAATGGTGAGCGAATACACCGCGTTCTGGGGCAGGTCGGTGGGGGTGAGGCTGGGGTCGGGGGCCCCGTTGGGCAGCAGGCGCAGCAAGGGCGTGAGGCGGAACGGGGCCGGCGGGGCGTAGCTGCCGGTGAGCAGCACCCGGCCGTTGGGTTGCAGCGTGAGCAGGCCGGGGTCGCCGATGCGGCTGACGAAAGTAGGGTCGGGCACCCCGTTGGGCAGCAGCCGCACCACTTTGGTGGTGGAGGGCGTGCCCACGGTGTCGTATTTGGCGACGGTGGCGAGCAGGCGGCCGTCGGGGTAGCGGGCCAGGCTGCTGGTGGCCGCGTAGCTGTTGCCGGTTGGGGTGAGCTGCAGCACGAAGGCGGGGTCGAGGGAGCCGTCGGGCAGCAGGCGCACCAGGCCCGTTGCGGGCCGCAACGGGCCCGGCGGCACCGGCCCCGGAACGAAGTAGTTGGCCAGGCCCACCAGCACGTTGCCGTCGGGCTGCACCAGCAAGGCGTACGGAGGGTCGCTAAACGGCGTGGCCACGAGCTGCCGGAAGCTGCCATCGATGGCCCCCGTGGCGCTGAAGCGGGCAAAACTGACGCTGCGGTTGCTGCCCACGAAGCGCATTTCGCCCACGGCCAGCACCTTGCCGTCGGGTTGCAGGGCCAGCAGGTTCAGGTAGTTGTAGGTGCCGGGGGTGGTGGGGCGCAGGGCGGGGCTGAGGGCAAAGGTGGGGTCGGCGGCCCCGCTGGGCAGCAGGCGGGCCAGGGCGCGGCCGGGCTGCCCGGCCAGCTCCTCGAAGGCGCCCGCCACCAGCAGGTGGCCGTCGGGCTGCCGCAGCAGCGCGTACACCGGGGCCGTGGCGGTGGCCGTGGCCGTAAAGGCCGCGGGCGTGGGCTGCCCGGCCACGGCCAGGCCGGCCGTGAGGGCCACGAGCAGGCGGCCGTTGGCATCTTCGGCTACCAGGATGGGGTCCCAGGTGTAGGGGGCCACGGTGGTGCCGAAGGCCGCATCGAGCGCCCCGGCGGCGGTGTAGCGCACGAGGCGGTTGGCGGGCTGCCCGCCGGCGCGGGGGGCCTCGGTGAGCACCACGCGGCTGCCGTTGGCCAGTTGCAGGGCCTGCTGCGCCCCGGCGGGCTGGTAAATGCGGTGGGCCAGGTAAGTGGGGTCGAGGCGGGTGGTTTGGGCGCGGGCCGGCTGGGTGAGCAGCACGGCCACGGCCACGGTAAGCGTGGCGGCCGTGGCGGCGCTGGCCCTCAGCACACCAGCCCCGGTGTGCCCCGGCGAGGCTGCCACGCTTTCCGCCACCGGCGGGGCGGGCAGCTACACGCTTAGCGGCGCGGGCACCACCCGCACGGGGGCCGGCCCTTTCACGCTGGTGCCCGCCGCCACGGCCACGTACACCCTTAGCGGCCTCAGCGCCGACGGCTGCCCGGCCACCCCGGCCACGGCCATTGTGGTGATGCTGCCCCCCAATGGCTCCTGCGCCCCGCCCGACCGCACGCTGGTGTTTCCCAACATCATCACCCCCAACGGCGACACGTTCAACGACGTGTTCAAAATCGAGCACCTGGGTTTTTATCCACAAAGCGCCCTCACCGTCTTCAACCGCTGGGGCCGCGTGGTGTACGCCACTGCTGACTACCGCAACACCTGGGGCGATGCCCCCGACGTGGCGGCGGGGGTGTATTTCTTCGTGTTTGTGCCAAAGGACGGCCCGGTCACGAAGGGCTGGGTGGAGATGGTGCGCTGAGAGGCTTAAATGAGGAATGGGGAACTGGCTGATTTCATCAATTCTTCCTTCCTCAAAATCAAGGTTACTCCGTTAGGCGCTACTTTTACCCCGTTATTGTCACCTCCGTTTCATCCGCCCCCATGCCCGCCCAACCCGCCTACCTCGCCGCCAACCAATCCCGCTTTCTCAACGAGCTGCTCGACTGGCTCCGCATCCCTTCCGTCTCGGCCGACCCCAAGTTTCACGGCGACGTGCTGCGGGCCGCCGACTTCCTTAAAAGCCGCCTCGAAGAGGCCGGGGCCACCAACCTGGAGCTGTGCCAGACCGCCGGTAACCCCATCGTGTACGGCGAGTACCACGCCGGCCCCGATGCGCCCACCGTGCTCGTGTACGGCCACTACGACGTGCAGCCCGCCGACCCCTACGAGCTGTGGACTTCGCCGCCCTTCGAGCCGGTCATCAAAGACGAAAAAATATATGCCCGCGGTGCCTGCGACGACAAAGGCCAGGTGTATATGCACGTCAAGGCGCTCGAAATGATGCTCCGCGACGGCGGCGCGGGCCTGCCCTGCAACGTCAAGTTCCTGTTTGAAGGCGAAGAAGAAGTAGGCTCGGTGAACCTCGAAACCTTCGTCAAAGCCAACAAGGAGAAGCTCAAAGCCGATGTGATTTTGATTTCTGACACCGGGATGCTGGCCAACGACGTGCCCAGCATTGAGGTGGGCCTGCGCGGCCTCAGCTACCACGAAGTGGAAGTGACCGGCCCCAACCGCGACCTGCACTCCGGCATCTACGGCGGGGCGGTGATGAACCCCATCAACGCCCTCTGCACGATGATTGCCAGCCTGCACGACGAAAACCGCCGCATCACCATCCCCGAATTCTACGCCAACGTGGAGGAACTGACCCCGGAAGAACGCGCCGAAATGGCCCTCGCGCCCTTCTCCGAAGCCGACTTCCAGGCCAGCATCGGCCTGCCCGCCAGCGCCGGCGAGGCCGGCTACAGCAGCATGGAGCGCACCAGCATCCGCCCCACGCTCGACGTGAACGGCATTTGGGGCGGCTACACCGGCGAGGGTGCCAAAACCGTCATCGCCTCCAAAGCCTACGCCAAAATCTCGATGCGCCTGGTGCCCCACCAAACGTCGGAGGAGATTTCGGCGCTGTTTCAGGCGCACTTTATGCGCATCGCCCCGGCCGGCGTCACGGTCACGGTGAAGCCCCACCACGGCGGCGAGCCCGTCATCACGCCCACCAACTCGGTGGCCTACAAAGCCGCCGCCGATGCAATGGAAACCACCTTCGGCAAGCGCCCGGTGCCCACGCGCGGCGGCGGCTCCATCCCCATCGTGGCCATGTTCAAGTCGGAGCTGGGCCTCGACACCGTGCTGCTCGGCTTTGGCCTCGACTCCGACGCCATCCACTCGCCCAACGAGCACTACGGGGTGTTCAATTTCATGAAAGGCATCGAAACTATCCCC
>JANYFQ010000319.1 GCA_025362615.1 Hymenobacter sp.
AACTGGGGGCAGCGCCGCTTTGATTTTGGATAAACTGCTTACGGCCTCACGCCAGGGCATCGAGCGGCAGGCGCGGCGGCAACATGAGCTGCTTGAATTCGCTGACCGAGTAGCCGGTTACCTGCCGGAACTGATTGCTCAGGTGCTGGCCCGAGGAATAGCGCAGGTGGTCGGCTATCTGGTTGAGGGTCATCTCGCCGTAGCTCAGCATTTCCTTCACGCGCTCAATTTTGAGGCGGATGAGGTATTTTTCGATGGTGAGGTGGGCGGTGCGCGAAAATACCTTGCTCAGGTGCGAATACGTGGCGGCGAAACGGTCGGTGAGGTAGGCCGACGTGGTGAGGGGCGAACGGGCCGTACGCAGGTGTTCGAGGTACTCGGCCAGCACTGTTTTTATCTGGTCGGTAAGCTGTTCGCCGTGGCTGCGGAGCAGCTCAAAGCCGGCTGCCTGGAGCAACGGGGCCAGCACTTCGGGGTCGGCCGGGGTGCTGGCTTCCAGCTCGGCGGTGCCCAGGCGCACGGCTTTGGGCTGGTAGCCCGCCCGCAACAGCAGGCTCTGCACCGCTTCTACGCACCGCGGACAAACCATATTTTTGATGTGCAACAGGGTCGTTTTCAAGGTAGTTAAATTTAACGGTGAGATGTCCGCTGCGGGGTAGCGGCAACAGGGGTAACCGAGCGAATCGGGGCAATGGGCCGCCGCAGAGCTACCGCCCGGCCCGTACCTTCTTGCCAACTGCGCCCAAACCAGTGCCCGGTGGCCCAGGTTACAAACGGCACTACTCCCAAAAAGGTAACGGCCAGCAACCAGAATACAACAAAAAAAGCGGTGAAAAGTCGGGTAAAAAAATGGTCCGACAACTCGAATAAAAAACCTGTCAGCGCCACAGCCAACACCAGGCTGATGCCCGCCAGCGTTGCTATGCGCCGCCACGGCAGCCGCAACAACGGCTTGGAAAGGCGGGGACGGAGAGGTAACGGCACGGACAGGAGCTATTTGGGCGGGTGAAAATACGCAAAGTTTTACGATTGTGGCGCCACTACGGCCATCGCCCGGCGGGCGGTGTTCCGGTTTTGTGCCGTGCGACGCTGCCAGGTAGTGCGTGGCCGAACCAACGTCGGGCGCTAACGCCGTTACTTTGCAGCCCGCTCTTCTTCTTTTTACCTGTTTGCGTTTTTATGAACCCCTCCCCGCGTACTCTTTCCCTGGGCCTCGCCCTCGCCGCCGCTTTCAGCCTGAGTGCCTGCTCGTCGGGCACCAAATCGGGTGACACCAATGTCGAGCGCGGCTACACCAAGAAAGGCCCCGCCGCCGGCCAGGACGGCACCGCCAACGGCGACTCGGCCACCGCCGGCCTCGTGGCCGACACCGCTGCCCGGCAGCCCACCGGCAAAGAGCTGTACAAAGCCGCCGCCAAGGCCAAAGACCGCAACCACGACGGGCTGGCGGATTAGGTGTTCCGACAGGTGGCACCACGCCTTGGCTTGGCGCCACCTGCGCTTCGTTCTACTCAAAAAACACGAAGCCGTTTACGCCCAAACCCGCGCCGTACTCGTCTATTTTGGTGCCGTCGGGCCGGTGGCGGACAAACTTGTCGGCCGCAAAGTTGCCTGTGCCAGCGTAGATAACGCCCGTGCTGGGGTCGATGCCCAGGCCATAAAACAGGCCGGTAATAAAGGGCATACTCAGGTCCGGCAGCGTGGCATCGGCGATGCCCAGGCGGCAGACACCGCCCAGGTAACTAAAGCCGTCGATGGCCCGAAAATAAAGCTGGTCGCGGATGGGGTTGATTTGCAAGTCGGTGGGCACGAGCCGGTTGCTGGCAAAGGTGCGGGCCGTGGCTCCGGCCGTGGGGTTGCCGGGGTCGAGGGAATACAGGCTGCCGGGCGTAGTGGTGGCGTAATCGATGCCGGTGTTATTGGCACTGTATTGCACCTGGCCACCGCACAGCACCCAGAGGCGGGCGTTTTTGTCGAGCGCGAAGCTGTTGGGCGCATCACCGACGGGCACTGTGGCCGTTACGCGGTTGGTGGCGGGGTCGATGACGGTGAGGGTATTGCCGCCCGAGTTGGCCACGAATACCCGGCCGCCGGCCAGCGTCAGGCGCTCGGGCAGCGGGCCAGTGGCGATGCTGTCAGTCACGGCATTGGTGGCCAGGTCAATTATCTTGATGCCGGCCCGCACCCCGGCAATGGGCACCCGTCGGTTGTTGCGCACCACGCTCGACGTGTCGCGGCCCCACTGCGTGACGTAGCCCCGCGTGGCGCTCACGGCCAGAAAGTAGCGCGGCGAGTGCAGGCCCCGCACCACCCCTACCGACCGGAAATCTGGCAGCGACACGGCCTCAATTTTGTTAGAATTATTGACTACCACGTAGCCCCGGCCGCCGGCCACGGCCAGGTTTTGCACCACGTCGCCTAGCGTACGGCCAGTGCCGTTCACGCTCTGAAACAGGTCAGGAGTTACCGTTTTGGCCGTGGGGTCGAAGCGCGACACCGTGCCGCTGTTGCTTCCGAAAAGACCTTCGTTCACCACAAACACGCGGCTGGCCGCCGGCTCGGGGAGCTTTTCATCTTCTTTTGGGGTGCAGCTATTCAGCAGCGGCAAGGTCAGCAACAAGCTGGCCAGCAAAGAATTGGTAATTTTCATCAAAACTCAGGTAAAGTGACGGGTTGAAGGTTGGTTGATTGGGAATTGGCTACTCGTTGAAGCCAACCCGCAAGCTTAGGAGCAGGGCGCGGGGCGGGGCGGGGCGGCCCGCGTAACTGTCGTAGGCGTGGCTGAGGAGGTTGCTGCCCTGGATTAGCAACAGGATTTGGGTGGGGCCGGGCAAGGGAAGGGCGTAGCCGAGGCTGCCGCCGAGCAGGCCGTAGCCGGGCAAAAAACCGGTAGCAGTGGCGTCGAGGTAGCGGTAGGCCACCACGCTGCCGGTGGCCCCGAGCCGCCAGCGCCGGTGGGCGTAGTCGAGGCTGGCGTTGGCCGTGTGCAGGGGCACGTAGGGCAGGGGCCGCCCGGACGGTACGGGGTCGAGGGCGTTGGTGGCGCGGTGGGTGCGGGCCACGGTGTAGGCGTAGGCAGCGCGGGCCGCGAGGCGGTGCGGGCCGGCCGCCAGCGTGAGGCGGGTGCTGGCTTCGAGGCCATAAGTGAGGACTTGCCGCAGGTTGCGGGGCCGCCAAAGGCCGTCGGGGCCGGGGGCCCACTGCACCCAGTCGTCCACGCGTTGGGTATAAATGGTCAGCTCGTTGAGCAGGGCGACGCGGCGGGCCAAGGGCCACTCGTGGCGCAGGCCAGCTTCGGCCCCGAGGCCGGTTTCGGGGCGCAAATCGGGGTTGCCGCCCACGGCCCAGTACCGTTCGTTGAGGGTAGGGGCGCGGTAGCTGCGGGCGGCGCTGGCGCGGACGGTGAGGTGGTGGGTTGGTGGGTTGGTGGACGGGTGGGTTGAGACGGCTTCCAGGCTGTCGGATTTCGAGCCGACCACCTCCCACTCCACACCCAGGATGGGGCACAGGGGGTTGCCTTGGGGCAGCAATGCCTGCCGCAGGTTGGCACTCAGGCGCAGGCCGGGGCGCGGGGCCGCCCGGAACAGGGCGAAGGCAGCCGCCCGGTTTTCGGCCAGTACGGGCCGGGTGTACTCGTTGAGTTCGGCGACAAAATGCTGAATTTCAGCCCCCAGGCGCAAGGTGGCGGCCGGGCCGAGGGCGGCGGTGTATTCGGCTTGGCCTTGCGTCGTCCGCACCCGCGAGTTGCTGACGATGAGGCCGTCGTGGTAGTTCAGCACGTCCTCAAACCACGCCCCGCGCACGGCCCACTGCCGGCTGGCCGTGCCCAGGTGGTGGTAGCCCAACAGCAAACGGCGGCTCTGGTCGCGTTGCCGGGCGGCCGGCCCGGCGGTGCCCACGGCGGGCTGAATGTCGCGGTCAGTGTCGGTGAGCCAGGCGGCGGCCGTGAGCAGGCCGCCCGCGCCCACGCGCAGGGCCACGTCGGGGGCCAGGCTCCACTGGTGGCGCAGGGCCGCCCCGGTAAGGGTGCGTCGCACCGGCCCTTCAAATTCGCGCACCACGTAAGGGTAATTGTTGGTGGCCTGCCGGTAGGAGCCAGTCACGCGGGCGGCCATTCGGCCCCTGCCCCCGCTGGCCGCCGCGCTGGCCCCGCGCAACCCAAAACTGCCCCCATCGAGCTGCACACTACCCGCCGGAGCGCGGCCGAACACCGGGGCACCGGTTCTCAGCAGCACCGCGCCGCCCACGGCCCCGCTGCCGTACAGCGCCGCCGCCGGACCGGGTTGGATGCTTACTTCGGCGTTGGCGGCTAGCGGCAACACCCCAAAATCGTTTTGGCCCAGGGTGGGCAACTGGATGTTGAGGCCGTTCCAGAGCACCGCCGTCTGGCTGGCCGAGGTGCCCCGTAAGCTGATGGTAGCCAATTGCCCCGGCCCGTAGCTGCGGACGTACGCCGTGCTGCGGGCGGCTAGCGCGTCGGCCAGCGTACCACCCCGCCCCAGGCTAAGGGCCGCCGAGTCAAGCGTTTCGACCCGACTGCCCACGGCGAAGGAGGCGGGCCGCACGGCCTGCACCCGCACCTCGGCCAGGTGTTGGGGGTGGTTGAGGGGGCGAGTGGTGTCGGGCGCAATGGGCGTAGCGGGTGGCCGCCGTTGCGCCCGCGCCGCGCCGGGTACGCCGAGCCATGCAGCCGCAGCCAGCGTCAAAGCCAGGCAAAATGAGGGTTGAAAGTTGAAGCGAATCAAAATTTCCGAAGCTCGAAAATTCGATTCAAAACCCGCCGCGCTTCCCGCCCAAAAACCGGCGGGCAGCGCTTCGGGCCGAGGCCGAAAAACAGCAAAACCGGCCGCCGCCAACCCGAAAGCCCACGCGCCGCTGCTCTCGTTCTCCGGCCGTCCTCCGCGACCGCTGAACCTGGGGTGAAACAACCGGGCAGGTTTCCTGGCTTGCCTTGCCGGGCGGGCCGCCTTCCCATTTACTAGCTGAATATCAACCTGAAACAGTGGCTTTGTGACCCGCCCCGATGTGGGGCGCACAGTTGCGGGGACAGCTTCGGCTTGATTACCGAATTCCCTTTTAAGCCCTTCTCTCGTCGCCAAAAGCAGGGCACCTGGATGTGGAACAAAGGTAGGGCGGGTTTTCAACCCGCGCGTGGAATTGCCACAACAGTCGGTTTATGTTTTACGGCCCCGACGCGCGGGTTGAAAACCCGCGCTACCTCAAAACGGCACGACCACCTTCACGCTCATGTTGCGACCGGGGTTAAAAATCCCCGTTCGGCCGCTACTCGAAGCGGCGTAATACTCAAAATATTTCAGCCGATTTAAGTGCGCCTGGTAGGCCGTATCCAGCACGTTATCAGCTTGTAAAAATAATTGCAGAGCCTCGCGGCCAGCGCGGGTGCGGAAGGCAGTGCCCGCGCCCAAGCCCAGCAGCAGATACCCGGCGGTGGCAGTTTCGGCTCCGTCGAGGGCGTAAAACTGGGTCTGGCGCAGGGTGCCATCGAGGCTGAGGCGGCAGTAGGAATTGACGAGGCGGCCGGGGCGGGCGGGCCGCGTGAGGCGGAACTCGGTGCGGGCCTGCGGGGCCGGAATGAGCGGCAGGTAGCGGGCGGCATCGCCGCGCTGCTCGCGCAGGGCGGGGTTGCTGTTGAGGCCGCGCACCAGGGCCGCACCAGTACGCCAGCTTAGCCAGGGCAAGGCGGCGGGATGAATGTTCGCGCTGATTTCCAGGCCGTAAAGCCGGGCGGCGGCTTGCTGGTACTGGTAGGTGGCGTTGCCGGGCACCACCTCTTTCGGCCGGCCGGCGGCATCAAAAAGCCGGGCTTGGTAAATGAATTTTTGCACATAATTGTGAAAAACTTCGGCGCTGGCCTCGAACCCCGCCGACTGCCAAAGCGCCCCCACGTCTTCCTGCAAGCTGAATTCGGGGCCGAAGCTGCGGTTGCCCAGGTACACGATGTGCGCCCCTGGGTCGAGGCCGTTGGAACCGATTTCGGGAATATTGGGGGCGCGGTAGCCACGCGCGAGGTTGGCCCGCAGTGTCAGGCGCGGCCCCACGGCGTAGCTGCCGCCTAGGCTGGCCGACACGCCCCGGCAGGTTTGGCTGAACCTGGCAAATTGCAATTTACTGCCCGCCGCATCCGGCCCCGCCGCGCCGTCGAAACCGGTGGCCGGGTTGGGGGCCACGTAGAAGTCGTTCCAGCGCACCTGCCGGGTGTCGTAGCGCAGACCGCCCGTTATTTCCACCGGTCCGAAGCCGCGCTTCAGCAGCCCGAAGCCGCCCAAATCGTAGAGGTTGTAGTTGGGGATGGGGAAATCCGTGGCTTGTTCATGACGGTTGATTTGCGTCATGCCGTTGCCGCCAAGCGTGATTTCGAGGCCGTGCCAGGCGGGCAGGAGGTAGCGGGCATCGTAGCTGTAGGTGGTGAGCTGCAGGGCCAGGCCCGCCTGCTCTGGGGCGGTGGGATGATTGAATTCCTGCCGCTGGTTTTGCTGGGCACCCAGCAACAGCCGCAGCTCGCCGCCCCCGACCCGCACCGTGCTGCGGTTGAAAACGCGGTAGTGCCGAATGCGCTGGTGCAAATCGCCGGTGCGGTAAGAGTGCAATTCGTCGTCGCTCACCACCGGTCGGTTTTTCACGTCGTCGCGGTCGTTTTCCAGCACCTGCCGCGTGAAGCGCCGACTGAGCGAATCGCGGCTGCCGTCGGGTATTTCCTGGCGGTTGTCGTAGGCGGTGAGGTAGAGGTGCGAGCTGCCCCATTTTTGCTGTACGCCCACCATTGCCGTCAGCATAAGTTCTCGAAAACCAGTGTTGTACACCCGGCCATCGGCTGAATTCCGGTAGTCGCGGGCCAGGCGCTGACTGGCCCGCAGGCTGGTTTGCAGGCCGTTTTTTTGGTAGTTCAGTCCCAGCGAGTTGCCAAATAAGCCGTTCACGCTCTGGTACTCGGCCAGGGCCTCGCCGTGCAGTTCGCCGCTGCCGCCGGCGGGCAGCGCGGGCAGCAGGTTCACCACGCCGGCCACGGCATCGGAGCCGTAGAGCAGGCTGGCGGGGCCTTTCACAACTTCTACGCGCTCAATGTCATAGCCATCTACTTCGAGGCCGTGCTCGTCGCCCCACTGCTGGCCTTCCTGGCGCAGGCCGTTGTACATCGTCAGCACCCGGTTGTAGCCCAGGCCCCGGATGAAGGGCTTGCTGATGTTGGGGCCGGTCGTGACGGCGCTCAGGCCGGGCACCCCACGCACAGCCGCGTCGATGGCGTTGGTGTTGGCGTTGAGCTGCATTTCGCGCTTGCTCAGGGCCGCAATGGGCACGGGGCTACGACGGATTTCGGTGGCCCGGCCCACGCCCGTCACTACCACTTCATCCAAGGCCGATATCTTAGCTACGACTATGATGACGAGCGGGTTAGTGGGCTGCTCGGCCCGCAACGTCAGCCGCTGCTGCTGCGTTGCGAAACCCACGGCACTTACCGTCAGCAGCACCGACCCGGCGGGAATATTGGGCAGGCGGAAATACCCCTCGGCATCGGCGGTGGTGCCCAGGGCAGCACCCGGCACACTCACGCTGGCAAAAGGTACGGACTGACTCTGAGCGGTTTGTACCCGGCCGGTGAGGGTTGATAATGGCGGAGTTTGGGCAGCAGCCGGTAGGACGAGGGCTACGATTAAAAGGAATAATAATTTCTTCATAAAGTGTAAAGGCGGGACTTGCCCCCGCCCACGACGTTGCACACTAACATTGCTTCACTAAACTGAAAAACAGATTTTTATATAACTGATTGCTGTACTTGAGGCGCGGGTTTCAACCCCGCGTTACGTCAGCGTTTCCCAGAGCAAAAAGGCGTTCAGCGCGATGATGATGCCGCTCACGCCCCAGGCCAGCACCTGCACCCAGCGCTTGTTCACAAACACGCCCATTTTGGCCCGGCTGCTGGTAAAAAGCACCAACGGCACCACCGCAAACGACAACTGCAACGACAGAATTACCTGACTCAAAACCAGCAGCTTGCCCAGGTCTTTCTCCCCGTAAAATATCGTGACCACCAGCGCCGGCACCACCGCTACGAGCCGCGTAATCAGCCGCCGCAGCCACGGCTTGAGCTTGAGGTCGAGGAAGCCTTCCATCACGATTTGCCCGGACAGGGTGCCGGTCAGGGTCGAGTTTTGGCCCGAGGCCAGCAGCGCCACCGCAAACAGCGCCGAGGCCGCGCCCGCGCCCAACACCGGCGTGAGGAGCTTGTGGGCATCGGCAATATCCGCAACGTCCTGATGGCCCGTGCCGTGAAAGGTAGCAGCAGCCGTAACGAGGATGGCCGCATTCACGAAAAACGCCAGAAAAAGCGCCACCGTACTGTCGATGCTGGCGAATTTGATGGCCGAGCGTTTGCCGGCTTCGCTCTGCTCGAACGCCCTTGTTTGCACGATGCTGGAGTGCAAATACAGGTTGTGGGGCATGACGGTGGCCCCTAAAATGCCGATGGCCACGTAAAGCATGGCCGGGTTCGTCACGACCTGCGGCTGGGGCACCAGGCCGCGCCCCAGGGCCAGCCAGTCGGGGTGCGAAGCCAGAATTTCGTAGAGAAAGCACCCGAA
>JANYFQ010000347.1 GCA_025362615.1 Hymenobacter sp.
AGCCTATTTGCCCGGCATCAACACGGCGTCGATTACGTGCGTCACCCCGTTGCTCGAAATGACGTTGGGGATGGTGACGGTAGCCGTGCCGCCTTTGGCGTCCTTGAGCATCACGCTCTTGCCTTTTTTCATCACCGTCAGCATTTCGCCTTCCACGGTGGTCAGGGTTTGGCCGTCCTTCAGGTCGGCGGCGGTGAAGCGGCCGGGCACGACGTGGTAGGTGAGCACGGCGGTGAGCTTGTCCTTCATTTCGGGCTGCACCAGTTTGTCCACGGTACCGGCCGGGAGCTTGTTGAAGGCGGCGTTGGTGGGCGCAAACACGGTGAAAGGCCCCGCGCTTTTGAGGGTTTCGACCAAGCCGGCTGCCTTTACGGCCGCCACCAGCGTGGTGTGGTCGGCGCTGCCCACGGCGTTGTCCACGATGTCCTTGTCGGGAGTCATCAGGGCCCCGCCCACCAGTACGCCTTTGCCGTCGGCCATCATCTCGCCTTTGCGGGGCTTGGTGGTGGCCTTCATGCGGTTGCCTTCCTTGTCTTTGCCTTTTACCTTCATTTTGCCGTCGTCGGCCATCTTGGTTTTGGTGGTCATGCCGTCGGCACTCGTTTTGGTTTTGTCGCCGTCCATTTTGGTGGTTTGGGCCAGCACGGGGGCGGCAAAAACCAAGGTCAGGGCAAAAGCAGCGAAGAGGGGTTTCGTGTTCATGGGGTTGCGTTAAAATGGGAAGTTGTTCAGCGCCCTATACGGTTTAGATTAACACTGGTTACTCTTGGCGCACAAACCCGTCAGAATTAATGAGATTAATGGGATTAATGCATCCGGTCGTCGCGCACGGGCAGGTTGGTCACAATTTCGCCTTCCACGAGCAATAGCTCCTGCAAGCGGGCATCGACGGCAGCGGCTTCGCAGTATTCCTTGGCCAACTCCACGTAACTCACGAAATGGCCGGCCTCGGAGGCCATCAACTCGTAATAAAACTGGCTGAGCTCGGGGTCGGGAATGTGCTGCCAGAGCAGCTTGAAGCGTTCGCAGCTCCGGGCCTCAATCAGGGCCGACACCAGCAGTTGGTCCATGAGCTGCCGTTCGCGGGGGCCGCCCTTGCGCACGTGCGCCAGCAGCTGCACCACGTAGTCGTCGCGGCGCGGGCGGCCCAGCGCAAACCCGCGCTTGCCCAACTCCTGCATCACGCGGGCGAAATGCTCCCACTCCTCGGCCACCAACGCGGTGAGGGCCGCCACGAGCTTGGTTTTTTCGGGGTAGTGAATTATCATGCTGATGCCGGTGCTGGCCGCTTTTTGCTCGCACCAGGCGTGGTCCACCAAAATGTCTTCGATGTTTTTGGCGGCAATGTCCACCCAGCGCGGGTCGGAGTTGAGCTTGAGCTTGAGAATGGTCTTCATCGCCGATTCAAACGGATTTACAAACGGATTTAACGGATGGAACGGGTACGCCGCTGCGCGGCTGGTTGGCGCTGTGGCCGGTAGCTGGCGCGGAGTTGCGCCCCGTGCCGCAGTGCCGGACTTCCAAAAAAGGCAGGAACCCAAAGCGCGACCCGCGCAAATTTTGTTTTTCTTTCGTTTTGCGCCGGAAGCCCCGCGCAAATGTATTGCCCATACCCGGTACTGCCGCCGCCGTTGCCGGCCCCCGGCCGTAGTTTTGCCCCGCCTATGAACTACCCTTTACGCAAGCTCGCCGTCATCGACATCGGCTCGAACGCCGTGCGCTGCCAGATTTCGGCGGTGCTCTTTTACCAGGGGCGCTACCGCCTCAAGCGCGTCGAGTACGTGCGCTACCCGCTGCGGCTGGGCGAAGACGTGTTTGCCACGGGCGAGATTTCGGAGGCCAAGGCCGATAAATTCGTCAAGTTTCTGCACGCCCTGCGGCTGCTGATGGAAGTCCACGAGGTGCCGCATTACTTGGTGTGCGCCACGTCGGCGATGCGCTCGGCGGCCAACGGGGCGGCGCTCGTGGCGCGGGTACAGGCCGAGTTGGGCATGCGTATCCACGTCATCGACGGGCAGGCCGAAGCCTTCTACATCAACAAAGTCATCGAGCACGTCATCGAAGACAACCGCCACTACCTGCACATCGACGTGGGCGGCGGCAGCACCGAGTTCAACATTTACCACGACCGCCGCAAGGTGGCCGCGCAGTCGTTCGAAATCGGCTCCATCCGCCGGATGCAGCAGGAAGAACACCCCACCGAGGCCCTGGGCCAAGCGCAGGCCGACCTCTGGGCCCGCATGGAAGCCTGGGTGCGCGAAAACGCCCGCCGCTACCACGTCACGCGCGCCATCGGCACGGGCGGCAACATCAACAAAATCTACTCCCTCACGCCCTCGGCCCCCAACGCCCCGGTCACGCGCCGCCGCATCCAGGCCGTGCTCGACCGCCTCGACGGCCTCACCATGACCGAGCGCGTGAACGTGGCCATGCTCAACCCCGACCGGGCCGACGTGATTGTGCCCGCCGGCCACATCTACCTTTCGGCCATGCTCTGGGCCGATGTCAACCAGATGGTCGTGCCCGACATCGGCCTCAAAGACGGGATGTTGCAAGCCCTTTTTGAAGAGCATTTTGACGAAATCGCCGCCGGCAAACCGCCCGTGCCCGACGTGCAAAACGACTCGGGAATGGAGTAACGCGGGTTTTCAACCCGCGCGTAGAACGGCCCTCCGCCCCCCCAACGGCACCGCACGCGGGTTGAAAACCCGCGCTACCTACAACCCCACCCGCGTCACCTGCAACACCTGCCGGGTGTCGGCGTCGGCGATGTAGGCCAGCACGGCGCAGCGGCGCGCCCGCCACACGGTTTCGGGCGGCATTTGGTAGCCCAGGTAGCGCACGAAGCGCTGGGTGGCCACCGGCCCCGTGGCCTGCGCCGTGCCGAAGGTGCCGGCCAGCACAGCCCGCAGCACGTGGTGGTGCTCGTAGTCTTCGACGGTTTGCTCGGGGAAGCGGGTGCGGTTGAGGCGGTAGTCTTTTTGGGCCCCCACGAGGCTGTCTTCGGTCAGCACCACGCCCAGGCGCAGGGTGCGGCCGGGCAGGGCGCTGAGGTAGTTGGTGGCGATTTTGAGGCGCAGCAGCCGCGTGGCCGGGTCGAAAACGGGCGTGACGCGCAGGGCCACGGCGGGGCGCTGGGCCAGTTGCGTCGTCATCACCGCCGGCCAGAGGGCAAAGGTGGCCACGGGGTCGTTGTTGGCGGCGGCAAAGGGGTTGCGGTTCACCGCGCCCTGGGGCAGGCCCCGGTTGGCGAGGTCGAAGTAGCGGTCCAGCTCCGGGGCCACGGCGGGCACCCGGAAATCAATCGGGAAGTGCGGCGGGCGCGGAGCGGCAAAGTAGTCGGTGACGTGGATTTCGGTGACGTACACCCGCGTCGGGTACGCCCGGTGCAGCGAATCGGCGAGGGTGGCGGCTTTGGGGCAATTGCCGCAGTATTGGCCCGTGTAGTCTTCGAGGAGGACGCGCTGCTGGTCGTCGGGCGGAGCCGGCAACCGGGTTTCGGCCGCATCCAGGGCCGTTTGCTCGGCCGGCGTGAGCGACGACGTGACCTTGGGCAACACCGGGTTGTCGATGGTGTCGCAGGCGGCGAGCAGGGTAAGGGCGACCAGTGCGGTCAATAAAATCTTCATGGCAATTGATTTTTTCGCACAGAGTTCACAGAGTTTTAGAAGTAAAAATAGAAAACTCCTTTAACTCTGTGGACTCTGTGCGAGAATTTACGCTAAAAACTGCTGGTA
>JANYFQ010000242.1 GCA_025362615.1 Hymenobacter sp.
GGTCCGCCCCCGGCTGCCGGGGGCGGACCGGCCGCCCGCCCCGTGGGCGGCCAATCGGTGGGCGGTGCCCTTGCCCGACTTCGGGGCCGGGCTGTTTGAGGTGGCGCGGCCCGGCCAGAAGCACACGGTGCGGGGCGGCGAAACCTTCGCCGCGCTGGAGCTTCAATACCGCCTGCCCCCCGGTACCCTCTCCCGCTACAACCCCGGCCTCAACCCGTTCTACCTGCCCCCCGGCACCCGGCTCAATCTAGACGGGCGCAACCTGCGCCTCGTGCTGGGTAAGTTAGGAAGGTCTGGCGAGGAAGAAGACTTTGAATTCGGATTTAATGCACAGCCAAATACGCCCGAAGGTAAAAAATTGGTGGACAATTTTGCTAGCCTAAGTGACCAAAAGTTGCTAGACCAGTTGCAAACTGACCTGCGTCTAGGAACCGCTACTTTATTTCCTGCACTACAGGCTGCCAATAAAATTGTTGACCACTTGGCGGCGAACACCGGCAAGGACCTGAACTTACAGGGGTTGGTTCCGCTGATGGAGAGCGAAGAAACGATGCAAGCTACGCAGAGTAAAGTGAGCGAGCTTTTCAGACAGAAGATGTCTGTCGCTAAAGGGGATTTTGCAAGAATACAGTTTACAAAGGGCGAAGTAGGTCTCCCTAATTTCGAAATGACCCTTCTGCGGGGAACGACTCTGCTAACGCTTGTTGGTGGCACCCAGCAGCTTGATATCAATCTTGACGCTATCAAAGTCACGGGCCGCAGCTATGCTGCCACGATTGACTTGATTCTATACGACGACTTCGGCGTAAGCGCCAATGATTTCGTCAAACCATCATTCCCGGCAAATTTTGGTCAGGATGGGCTGACAGCCCTGTGGATGTTGCAACATCAACGCAATTACAAGCCTTTTCGCACCGTTTTCCGCTTTCGTCAAATTGTACATGGGACATTCTAAAGCATGGTTGTGTGTGCTGTTGGCATTAAATACCACTTGTTCCGAGCCCCTACCTGTCCGGCTTCGCGTTGTACAGGTAGGGCAATGCTACAGTGACGAGGACTACGAAGGCAAGCTTATTGGATTAGGCAGAATCTGCTTTTTTGCCGTGCAGCATTGGCAAGACACGCCATCGCAGCGGCAACAACTCGACAGCTTGGCAGCTAATTTAATAGTCTCTATTGCAAAAGATAGCGCTTACGGAAATTGCGGTGTTGTTTACCATCAATACAATGAAAAAGTAAACGAAAATACTAAACACTTAGATGGAACTGATAGTAGTCTGCTCACGCAAGGCACTAGAATAGCCAATTATTCCTGGGAGAGAAGGGGTTATTACGATAGGGGTTTGTACAATGAACGCGGTTTCCCCCTTTCTACGAAAGCGCAAGGTAAGCCGTTGGTGGTGGTGAACGCCGAACTGGAAATAGTGCCCGGCCCAGTCGGGCTGTAACTTGTTTGCAATCATGCTTCTCACTAACTTTTTGTCTGTACTCGCACCCCTTCCGCAGCGGCGGCCCCGGCGGCGGGCGCGGCGCAGGCTACTTCCCGCATCCGGCCATGGCATTCAGGGCATGAGCCAGGGCGAACAATACGCCCCGCCCGGCTCGCAGTACGCCGAAACGGAGGCCGAAGCCCGCGCCCGCCTGGGCCGGGCGCTACGCGAGTGCGGACACGCCAACGGGGCGAAATACGATGCCCAATCAACGGCCCTGACTTCGCCCGGCCCGTTTTCCTGGTCCGCCTGGGGCAGGACGAATTGACTTTTTGCTTTAACCCCCATTCCCATGCCTGCTACCTACCTCGTCATCCCACCCGAAATCAACCTGCGGCGGCAGCCCCGCGTGGCCCCCGCCACGGTGATGACGACCTTGCCCCAGGACCACCCGGTAGAAAAGGTGGAGGCCGCCGCCGGAGTGCCGGGCTGGTGGCTCGTGGCGGTGCGGCTGCCCGGCTCCGGGCGGCAGGTGCGGGGCTACTTGCGGGCCAGCCTGTTGCGGGCCGCGTCCGCGCTGCCTGTGCCTGCGCCGCCCGCGCCGGTGTTGTTCGTGCCGGTGTTGTTCGTGCCGCCCGCCGCGCATCTGCTCTCGCCCGGCCCGGTGCGCCGCGCCGAGGCCGACAACTGGCACCGCCCCCTGCACGAAGCCGGGCAGCCCCAGCCGCCGGGCACCAACGCGGCGCCAACATCGGCGCGGCTGACGGCCATCGTGGCCTGGCTCGACGTGGAGCGCAGCGCCCGCTACCGCCCGCGCCCTGCCGCCACCTACTGCAACATCTACGCCCACGACTACTGCTACCTGGCCGGTGCCTACCTGCCCCGTGTGTGGTGGACGCGCCCCGCCCTGACAGCCCTCGCCGCCGGCCAGGCCGTGGCCCCGCGCTACGGGGCCACCGTGCGCGAACTCAACGCCAACGCCCTCTACGACTGGCTGCTCGACTACGGCGCGGCCTTCGGCTGGGAGCGCCTGACCGAAGTGGCCGAGTTGCAGGCCGCCGCCAACGCCGGCCGGGCCGCCCTCGTCGTGGCCCAGCGCCGCGACCTCAACCAGCCCGGTCACATTGTGGCCGTGGTGCCCGAAACCGGGCCGCACCAAGCCCCGCGCCGGGCGGGCGGGGCCGTGGCCGCGCCCCTGCAAAGCCAGGCCGGCCGCCGCAACGCCGCCTATCTCGTGTCGCCTACCGCCTGGTGGGCGGGGGCGCAGTTCCGGCGCTTTGCGTTCTGGGCGCAGGCGTGATGGCCGTTTGCCCGTCGGTTCTCATCCAGCGCCCAAAATGCCCACCAACATCATCCACAACCTACCCTTCCGGCCTCAAAACCACCGGCCTTGTTTACTCTACCTGGCATCCGGGCCGCTGGCCGTGGGCTTGGGTGCCACGTTCTTTGTATAAAAGGCGTAAACCCCTTGCAGCGGGCACACCCCGCACTTCGGCGACCGCGCCACGCAGGTGTAGCGCCCGTGCAGAATGAGCCAGTGGTGCGCCCTGGGCACCAGCGCCAGCGGAATGTGCCGCATCAGCCCCTTCTCCACGGCCAGCGGCGTGGTGGCCGTGCCCGGCACCAGCCCCAGCCGCCGCGACACCCGAAACACGTGGGTGTCGACGGCCATCGCCGGTTGGTTGTAGATGACCGACACCACCACGTTGGCCGTTTTGCGGCCCACGCCGGGCAGGCGCTGCAACTCGTCAATGGTGGCCGGCACCTCACCGCCGAACTCCGCCGTCAGCACCCGGCCCAGGCCGGCCAAATGCTTGGCCTTGTTGTTGGGGTACGACACGCTACGGATGAAGGGAAATACCTCCTCAGGCGTAGCGGCGGCCAGGTGGGCGGGCGTCACCAGGTTCACGCGCTTGTCGGTGCATTGGGCGCTTAGCACAACGGCGACCACCAGCTCGTAGGCGCTGGCGTAGTGCAGCTCCGTTTCGGGGGCCGGGAAGTGGGTGAGGAAATAGTCGAGCAGGAACGCGAAGCGGGCTTTGCGCATCCGGCTGGTGGGCGGGCAGCCGCGCCACGCGGTTTTTACCTGGTTCGCGCTGGCGGAGGTATCGGTGGTTTCGTTCCTGAATTTGCCGGTGCTGGATGCCAACTCGCCGGCTAAGCTCTACGATGCGCTGGCGGTGGGTACGCCGGTGGTAGTGACGAACCGGGGCTGGACCCGGGAGTTGGTGGAGCGCACGGGCTGCGGCTGGTACGCGCCCGCCGGCGATGCCGCCGCGCTGGCCGGGCGGCTGGAGGAATTGCTGGCGCGGCCCGAGGAGCTGCGGGCGGTGGGGCAGCGCGGCAAAGCCCTGGCCAGCCAGGAGTTCGACCGAAGCAGGCTGGCGGCAACGATGCAGGACATTTTGGAAAACGCCGCCGGGTGATTTGTGCTGCTCAAATTTGGTTTTGTACTGCGTTGTACTCAGAAACGAGTGTGTTGTGCCAATTCGCCCGCTCAACCGAGCAAATGGATGCGTTTTTTCAGCTCTTCTTTGCACGAGCGGCTGACGGGCACGTACTCTTTGCCCAGCAATACGCAGCCTTCTTCGTAGGCCCGCACATGGTCGAGGTTGACGATGTGGGAGCGGTGGGTTTTGAAAAACGCGGCGGGAAGCTTCGCTTCGAGCTCTTTGAGGGTGGAATAAACTACGAATTGGCCGTCGGCGGTGTGCAGGCGCACGTAATTTTCCAGGGCTTCGAGGTAGTGAATGTCGGCCACGCGGAGCTTGACGTAGCCCTGGCCTTTTTTGACGAAGAAATACTCGGAGGCGCTGGTTTCGGGGGCGGTGGCTTCGATGGTTTCGGTGGGAGCGGGAAGCGGGGGGGTGCGGGCGGGCGCCTGATAGGCGGCGTAAAGGGCCAATTCAAGCTGGGTGCGCAGGGTGTCGTCGGTGAAGGGTTTGAGGATGTAGCCGTAGGGTTGGGCTACTTTGGCGCGGTTCAGGGTGGCCGCGTCGGAGCGGGCGGTGAGGAACACCACCGGCACGGCAAATTGCCGGCGCACGAGCAGCGCGGTGGCGATGCCGTCGGTGTCGCCTTCGATGTTGATGTCCATGAGCACCAGCTCAACCGGGTGGCGGGCGAGGGCCGCCAGGGCTTCGTCGGAGTTGTCGACGGGTTCCAGCGGGGCATGGCCCAGGCGCAGCAGCGCCCGCTCGATTTCGGCGGCGATGAGCAACTCGTCTTCGACAATGAGAATGGTGGCCATGTTAACTAACAATTGATAATGAGCAAGTAGCAGAGCGCAAAGGACTACGGCAGCCGGGTGATTTCGAAGCCGGTGCCGGTGGCGGGCGGGGCGGCAGGTTCGGTGCGCAGGGTGGCTTTGAGCTGCTTGGTGAGCATCCCGATGAGCTGCATTCCGAGGGATTTGGGCTTGCCGGCCGGGGCGGCGGTGGCGGGCAGGCCCACGCCGTCGTCGGCCACGCGCAGGCGGAAGCCCCGGGGCGGCAAGGCTACCAGGCTGATGTGCAGGTGGCCGCCGGCGCGGCCCGCAAAGGCGTGTTTGTAGGCGTTGGTCACCAGCTCGTTTGCCAGCAGGCCAAAGGGAATGGCATCCTTGGCCTCGACGACGACCGGCTGCAAGTCGGTGCTGAGCCGAACGGGGCGCAGGGCGGAATTAAGGGATTGGTGCAGCGAGTTCAGCAGCTCGGCCAGGTAGGTGTCGAGGCTGATTTGGGCCAGGTTGTCGTTGCGGTAAAGGTGCTCGTGGACCAGGGCCATGCTCTGAATGCGGGCCTGGCTTTCGGCCAGCGCGGCGGCCAGCGCGGGGTGGGGCAGGGTGCTGCTTTGCCAGCTAAGCAAGCTGCTGACGAGTTGGAGGTTGTTTTTGACGCGGTGGTGAATTTCCTGAATCAGCACTTCTTTTTCGGCCATCGACTGGCGGATTTCGTGGTTGGCGGCGGCCAGGGCGCGGTTGGCGCGGTGCTTTTGGCGCATCTGGTGCCCGAGGCCCCCGGCGAAGATTAGGAGCAAGGCCGTGGCGGCCAACGCGCCGTAAATCAGCTGGTTTTTGCGGCGGATGGTGAGCTGCTGCCCCTGAATCTGCTCTTCCTTCTGGCGGGTTTGGAAGCGGGTTTCCAGCTCGTTGATGCGGTCGGTGCTGGCGCGGCCGAAGGCACTGTCTTTGCGGGCGGCGAAGCGGCGAAAGTCCTGGTACGCTGCCTGGTAGTTGCCGGCCTGGGCGTGGGTTTCGGCCAGAAAGCGGAGGTTGTTGCGGCCGATGTCGGGGAAGGCGCGGCCCACTTCGGAGCTTTGGCGGTAGTAGGCGGCGGCCGTGGCCCAGTGGCCCAGGCCGCGCTGCACATGGCCCAGGTTTTGGAGGTTTTGGGCCTGTTGGGCCACGTTGCCCAGTTGGCGGTTCAGGGCCAGGCACTGGGCGAGGTAGGGCAGGGCGGCGGCGTAGCGGCGGCGGTCGAGGTAGGTGTCGGCGATGTTGTTGAGGGCGCTGGTGGCCTTGGCGGTGTTGCCGGCGGCCCGGAACAGCGCCAGCGCCCGCTGGTAGTAAGCCAGGGCCTGCCGCTGGGTGGTGTCGAGGGCCGTGGAGGCGGTGGCCAGGTTCACGTAGGAGTCGCCCACGCCCAGCGAGTCGCCGCGCTGGCGGTCGAGGGCCAGGCTTTGGCGGTAGCACTGCATGGCCTGGGCCTCGTGCGAGCCGGCCAGGTAAACATTGCCGATGTTGTTGAGGCACGACGACTGCCCGCGCAGGTTACGAATTTGTTTGTTCAGGGCCAGCGACTTGAAGTAGGCAGCCAGCGCGGCCTCGTAGTTTTCGAGCAGGTAATACGCGCTGCCCTGGTTGCCCAGGGCCTGGGCCTGCTGGCCGGGGTCGGCGGCATCGCGGGCGGCGGCTTCGGCCTGGCGGGCGTAGGCCAGGGCCTGCGGGGGCGAGGTGTAGAAGTGGCGCTCGGCCAGCTTGTTCAGCAGCAGCGGCTGGCGGGCGGCGGGGGCCAGCGCAATGCGGGCCAGGGCGGTGTCGGGCAACGTGCCGAGCGCCTGGGCACGGGCCGGGGGCAGCGCCCAGCAAATCAGCAGCGCCCGGCAAAGGAAGAACAGCAGCGCACGAGGGGCCATGCGGCAAAGGTAAGCGGGGGGCGCAGGCGGGGCTTCTGGCCGAAACCGGCCGCCGGGTGCCGCCACTCGTGGAGGTGGGCTACCGTTCGTCAGGTGGGGCTTACCACTCGTCAAGTTTCGCTGGTAGCGGCTGGAGGGGCGGATGAATTTTGTGCTATCAAATCACCTGAAAAGAAACCTCAAGCCATCCCTAACCCCACTTTTATGAACTCCTTGTTTTCCATTTTCAACTGGCGGCGTGCGCCCCAGCGGCGGCCGGCCGGCCTGGCTTCTTACACCCGCTGGCGGCGGGCCGGGCGCACCTGGGCCTGGTTGCTGCCGGTGCTGCTGGCCGCCCCAACGGCGGGCCTGCTGGCCCAAACGCCCACCCTCACCGGCACCACGCCGTACCGCAACCAGCCCAACGCGCCGGGTGCCGGCAACGTGAGCCTGACCTTCAACCGCACGATTGACGCGGCCACGATTGCCAACATCAAGGTGCACGGCAACCAGCGGCGCGGGCAGCGGGCCGGCACCTACGGCGGCGGCGGCACCACCACCGTCACCTTCGACCCCACGCAGGACGTGGCCGTGGGCGAAAAAATAAGCGTGACCGTGCCCGCCAGCGTGACCGGCGGCGGCGTGGCGGCGGCCAAGCAGGTGCTCCAGTTCACGGGCCGGGCCATTGGCGGCTCGGGCACGCTGAGCGGCACCCAGGCGGTGGTGCTGGGCACGCAGGCGCAGCCCAAGCAGGCAGACCAGTTGGTGCTGGGCGACGTGAACAACGACGGCATCACCGACCTGGTGGCGCAGAGCTACGACAACACGACCGGGTACGGCCTGAGTGTGCGCATGGGCACGGCCAGCGGCACGTTTGCCACCACGGGCACTTACCTGGCTACGCCCAGCGCGTACGCCGACCACCTGGAGCTGGCCGACCTGGACGGCGACGGCGACCTCGACCTGCTGGGCAACAACCGCAGCTCGCAGCCCAATTCGAGCATCAGCATCTACCAGAACACCAACGGCACGTTCGCGGCCGTGCCCTCGCCGGTGTACCCGCTGCCTTTTTTCGTCGGGTTCCCGGATAACCCAAAGGTCAGTTGCCTGCGCATGGGCGACGTGGACGGCGACGGCGACCTGGACGCGGTGATAGGCTATTTCTATTACACAAGCCCCTCGACGACCAGCAGCCGGTTTGCGGTGCTGCGCAACACCAACGGGGTGCTGACCTACAACGCGGCCGACGTAATGGGCGGCACGGCCGGCTCCGTGGTCGACCTCGTGCTGGGCGACCTCGACCTGGACGGCGACCTGGACTTGACGGCCGGTTTTGTGCGGGCCAGCAAGCTGACCCAGGCCCGCAACACCGGCAACGGGCTGTTTACGGTGCTGCCGGACGTGACCACGAGCGGCTCCACCCGGTTTCTGGCCATCGGCGACGTGAACGGCGACGGCCGGCCGGAAGTAGCCGCGATGAGCATCGACAACGCCACGGTGACGCTGGCCCTGAACAACGGCGGCAACCTGACCACCTGCCTGGACTTTGCGGTGGGCGGCCCGGCCGGCAGCATTGGCCGGAGCGTGGCCCTGGCCGACATGAACGGCGACGGCCGGCTCGACCTCGTGGCCGGCACCGACGACAACGTGGTGCGCGTGCGCTTCAACGCCAGCCCCGGCGGGGGCGCCAACGTGGGGCCGGGCACCTTCGCAAGCACCGGCCCCGATTTATCGACGCCGGTGAATGCAGGCATGGCCCTGGCCGACCTCGACAACGACGGCGACAACGACGTGGTGACGACCAACACCGACGCGCACGTGCGCCTCAACGGCAACCAGAACCCCTGCACCAGCCCCACGAACGCGGCGGCCAGCAACATCGACTCCTACCGCGCCGACATCACCTTCGTGGGCGGGGCCGGCACCACGGGCCAGACCATCGACGTGCAGCCGGTGCCCGCGCAGGCGCCGCTGCTCCTCAACGGCATGTACATTCTGCAAGGGCTGACCGGCAACACCACCTACACGGTGCAAATACTCAGCACCTGCGTGAACGGGGCCAGCGTGCCCCCGGCCACCGTCACCTTCACCACCGACCCGTACCCGTGCTCGGCGCCGGTGCTGATGTCGTTTCAAAACGTGACTTCCACCACGGCCACCGCCCACATCAGCGTCACCAGCTACGGCCCCACCACCTACACCTTCACGGCCGTGCCGGCCATTACGCCCCAGACCTTCCCGGCGCCCACCTCGGGAGCCACGGCTGACTACGCCCTGACCGGCCTGACCCCCGGCACCGCCTACACCGTGAGCATGGTGGGCAACTGCGCGGGCAACCAAACCACCACCGCCAGCACCCGCAGCCTGACCACGGCCCCGGCCGGCAGCACCTGCGACGCGCCCACCGCGCTGAGCGTGGGCAGCATTGCCAACACCTCGGCCAGCGTGAGCTTCACGGCCAGCGCCTCGGCCACCGATTACACGGTGACGACTTCGCCGGCCACGACGACGCAAACCCTCACGGCCTCGCCCTTCGCCCTGACCGGCCTGACGGCGGGCACCACCTACACGGTGAACATGGTGAGCAACTGCGGCGGCACCACTTCCGGCGCGGCCACGGCCAGCTTCGTCACGACGGGCACGGCCCCGGCCGCCCCGGCCAGCTTTGCCGTGGCCGTGACGCCGGCCGGGCCGGTGGCCTTTTGCGCTGGCGGCAGCCGCACACTCACGGCTTCAGCTACGTATCCGGCCTTTGCCAGCGGCACCGGGTTCGACTCGTTTGCCACGGCGGTGGCCCTGCTGCCAGGGGGCAAGGTGCTGGCGGGCGGCAGCTACACCACCTACAACGGCACGGCCGCGCCGCGCCTGGTGCAGCTCAACGCCGACGGCAGCCGCGCCGCTGGCTTCGCCCTGGCCGGCAGCGGCTTCAACAGCTCGGTAAACGCGCTGGCCACCCAGGCAGACGGGCGCATTCTGGCGGGCGGCGCTTTCACCCTTTTCAACGGGGCTGCGCAACGCGGCCTGGCGCGCCTCAACGCCGACGGCAGCCTCGACAACACCTTCGCCATCGGCACGGGCTTTAGCAACCCGGTAAATGCCCTGCTGGTGCAGCCCGATGGCAAAATTGTGGTGGGCGGAGAATTTACAACCTGCAATGGCTTGAGCCGCAATTTCATTGTCCGCCTCAACGCCGACGGCAGCCTCGACAATACTTTTGCCGTGGGTACGGGCTTCGGCACGGCCTTTCCGGCGTACGTGGAAGCGTTGGCCTTGCAGGCCGACGGCAAAATTTTGGTGGGCGGCAAATTCACCAGCTACAACGGCACCAGCAGCGTGCGCGTGGTCCGGCTGAACGCCGACGGCTCGCTTGATGCCAGCTTTAACGCGGGCACGGGCTTCGACGGCACCGTGTATGCGCTGGCCGTGCAGGCCGACGGTAAAATCGTGGTCGGCGGGCAGTTTTTCAACTTCAACGGCGCGACCCACGAGCGCCTGGTCCGGCTCAATGCCAACGGCAGCCTCGATGCCAGCTTTGCCCTGGTGGGCACCGGGCTTGACAACACGGTGCGGGACATTCGGCTGCAAGCGGACGGCAAAATTGTGGTGGCCGGGCTGTTTCAGGACTACAACGGGGTGCGCCAGAACAGCGTGGCCCGCCTCAACCCCAACGGCAGCTTCGACACCAGCTTTGCCCAGGTGGGCACGGGTTTGGCGGGGTCGGCACTGAACATAGCTTTGCAGCCCAACGGGCAGGTGGTAGCCGTGGGTAATTTCACGCAGTACAACGCGGCGGCGCACAACCGCATCATCCGCCTGAACGCCGACGGCAGCGCCGACGACACGGCCACGCCCGTGGCCGGCGCCACCTACGCCTGGAGCAACGGGGCCACCGGCCCCAGCATCAGCGTGAGCACGAGCGCCAACTACAGCGCCACGGCCACGGCCGGCGCGGAAACGGCTACGTCCAACGTGGTGGCCGTGACGGCCCGTGCGCTGGCCGCCATCACCGGCTTCTCGCCCGGCGCAGGGCCGGTGGGCAGCACCATCACCATCAGCGGCGCCGGCTTTTCCCTCGTGACGGGGGTGCGCTTCAACGGCGTGGCCGCCACTTTTGTGGAAGGCGCCCCCAACCAGCTCACGGCCACCGTGCCGGCCGGCGCCACCACTGGCCCCGTCACCGTCTCCACGTTCTGCAACACGGTCGTCAGCACCGCCGATTTCACGGTAGGCGCGCCGGCCTGCAACGCCCCCACGGCCCTGGCCACGAGTAGCATTACGCAAACCTCGGCCAGCGTAAGCTTCACGCCCAGCGCCTCGGCCACCGATTACACGGTGACGACCTCGCCGGCCACCACTACCCAAACCATCACGGCCTCGCCGGTGAGCCTGACCGGCCTGACGGCGGGCACGAGCTACACGGTTAACCTCGTGAGTAACTGCGCCGCTG
>JANYFQ010000432.1 GCA_025362615.1 Hymenobacter sp.
TCCGATTGGCCGGCCAATCGGAGCTACGAGAAGGGCATTTACTTCGACTAGCAAGCCAATCGGAACGACCAGCGGGGCAATCGGAACAACGAGGGGGGCAAGCAGGTCGGCGAAGCAGGCAACCGGGTTGGCCAGCGGGGCAATCGGAACGGCGAGAGGGGCAATCGAAACGGCGCGAGGGGCGAGGGGTTGGCCAGAAGGAGCGACGCAAACAGCGGCAAGTCCGTCGTCCTACAGCTTGTAATAAGTATTGATAATCATTCGGGTGGCTGGGTGCGAAAGCGCCTGCTGAATAAGTTCGCCCAACTCCGCCAAGTTCGTGGCTTGGCCCACCGGTTGGGGGGGCACTGAAACCGTAACCTCCACCGGGAAGCCGGTGGCCGTATCGCTGCAAGTCAGTTCCAGCAGGCGGTGTTCGGTCTGCGTCCGGTTGATGAACAGCAATTGCACGGCGTAACGCAGCACTTTCATGTTCCGGGCTTCATCCTCTGCCGAAGTGGTGACGATAAGGGCCACCACCCGGCGGTTGTAGCGGTCTTCGATGGTGGTGCGGAGCTGAACCAGCAGTTCCTCAATTTCGACGTAGGGGTTAGAGGACGGCGCGGGCAAGGGCGGGAGAATGAAGGAGGCAGTCATGAGAATCAAAGGTTGAGGGTAAACGAAAGGGGCAGATGGTCCGAATAAACGGCATCTTTGCGTTTGGTGTCGCTAAGGAGTTCTTTGGTAAGCGCCGGCACCTCAACCAACTGCAAAGAATTGTCAACGAAACGGTCAGTTATTGCTTCCGATACTAAAACTTGGTCAAATAAGTGCCAATACAATTTGCGGGAGTAAGCACCCTCATAAAAATGGCTGCCCCCTAATTTTCGCTCTTTGTGCTGAATAGCATAGTCGCCGAGTAATGCCCAACAAGGATTGTAAAAAATGGACGACACAACGGTGTTCGCCTTTTGCTTGTGCTTGACGAAGTCTCGGTTGCTGATGGCATGAAAGCCGTGTGGCTCCAGCATCCCGGCATCAAACGGGTTCATGTTGAAGTCGCCAACGATGATGATGCGGTCGGCGTAGGGGTTTTTCTCCTCAGCGGCCGCAGCCAAAAGTTTGCTTTTGTAAGTATGGGCGATTTGCAACTGGCTGATTTCGTCCTGATATTTTTTGCTGGGAAAGTGAATACAGGCTAACAAATAGCTGGTATCATCCACCGAAAGATTCAACAAAAGGAGTCGCGTCACTTTGGTGTACGACCGCAGAATGGTTTCCCGATAAGAATTATATCCCAGGTTTTCTCTCTCCGTTACCACATCCTCGGCAACTTCTTCCACCGCAAAATGCTCCGACAAGGTCAAGTCAAGCAGTGCATTTTGCCGAACATATATTCGCTGCTGTAGTCCGTCGGCTTGTTTGGTAGCGATGGGAACTTGTGCTAAGCCATATGTTTGTAGAAAAGTCGGCTCAAGGTCCACTGGGCACTCTGCCAGGATAAGCACATCCGGCACCTCTTGCCGTTGCGGTTGGTCCGGCTCATGCGGCGGGGCAAAAATGTCTCGCAACACATCCTGCCGCGTTTCACCCTTCTTGTCCGTGTTCCAGTAAAGAAATTTAATTGGCCTCATGAGTGGGCTCAAAACAAGCAGTTGATAAATGAGGTAACCCTACCCCCGCGGCATACTCGTGCCCGGCCGGCCGGTTTTGGCTGCTGGCCGAAACATGGGGTCCACGGCGTCCATGTCGAGGAAGTGCGAAAAGGTGTCGCCGCGCAGGCCCAGGCGGATGGTTTCGAGGCTCACCACTTCGTTGGGGGCAATGTTGCCCAGGTTCACGTTGGCCCCGAGCAGCTTGATGAACCACACTTGCTGGGCCTTCTGGGGGGCTTCCCACAGGATTTTATCCGACGGAATCTTAGTCAAAATTTCTTCCACCAGGCCCGAGCGCACCTCGCCGGTGCTCCGAAACAGGCCCACGTTGCCGCCCTCGCGGGCCTCGCCAATCACCTTGATGGCCCCGGCGGCCAGCTCGGTTTCCATCTGGGCAATCCACTTGTAGGGCGGGATGATTTTCTCGGCGTCTTTCGAGCCCACCTCGCTCAGCACCCGCACCTGCTGGCTCAGCTCGCGGATGTACTCGCACTTGCGCTCGTGGTCGAGGTCGATGCTGCCGTCGGATACTTCGGCGTACTCCATGCCGAAGTTGTCGAGCAGCCGGCGGTAGTCATCGAACTGGTTGCGGATGATGAAGGCTTCAAACAGCGTCCCGCCGAAGTACACCGGAATGCCGGCGGCCCGGTAAATTTCGAGTTTGCGCTTCAGGTTGGGCACCACGTAAGACGTGGCCCAGCCCAGCTTCACGACGTCGGTGTAGGCTCCGCCCACTTCTAAAAAATCTTCCACTTCGCGCAGGCTCATGCCCTTATCCATCACCATGGTGTAGCCCTGGTCGCGGGGTTTTTCGGTGCGTTCGGGCAGGTCGTTGAGGTCGTAATTCAAAATGAAGCAATGAAAATGATGGCCAAAAAAAGCCGCCCGCGCAAGCGCGGGCGGCTACAAAAGTAGGGCAGGCTTGAATTGTTAAAAAATATTTACCGGACAATGACGGTGTTTCCGCCCTGCTTC
>JANYFQ010000451.1 GCA_025362615.1 Hymenobacter sp.
TGTTGCTTGTTACTTGTTTCTTGCTGCATTTGGGCCTCAAAACCGCTCGGAAGACCCAAACAAGCAACAAGCAACGAGAAACAGCCCGCGTAACATCAGTTAATGATTAGCGGACAGTGGTCAGTTGCGCTCAAAACTAACCACTAAGCCCAGCTTTTTCTCAATTGTGCCCAGCCTTTTCTCAATTGTGCCCAGCCTTTTCTTAATTGTGCCTGGCCTTTTCCTAATTGTGCCCAGCTTTTCTCTAATTGTGCCCAGCCTTTTCCTAATTGTGCCCAACCTTTTTTGAATTGTGCCTAGCCAAAACCTTGCCGCATAAAAAAATTGCTGACAGTAAAGATTACAACCAATTGCTTTACTTTTACGGCTGAGTTACCAATTTTGCCCTCGCGCAGCAAGCCGCTGCCGGGCAAACAACAGCAGAAAATGGATGTGGCCCGCCAATGCGGGACCCGCTGTCGGAACTTGTGGGCAAAAGTTGTCCGCGTTGTTTATCACCGTTTACCCTTTTTTTTTATGCAGCCCGATAAACTCATTGAAAACTACGCCCGCGTACCGGTGAATAAAATTTCGTCCTTCGCCCACGACGTGGTGCGCAGCACCACCGACAGCGAATTCATCGCCGACGGGGCCAAAACGGTGGCCCCGCTGCTGAAATCCGTCACCACCCTCGACAAATTTGAGACCGACCACGTGAACCCCGATGCCGGCCAACGCGCTTTCCGCGACGAGCTGCGCGCCGACGTGCTCAACGAGTTGGGCCGGGCCGCCAAAACCCTCAACCTGGCCTACCCCGGCAACGGCCCGGCTCTCATCAGCTCCGGCCTCACCCCGGCCGACCGCTCCGGCACGGCCAGCAAAGCGGGCAGCGCCCGCCCCACTACCATCGAAATCCTGGACAGCAAGAAGCCCGGCTTCCTCACCATTCATTACCTCACCAAGCCCGTCAAGAGCGTGCAAATCATCAACCTGGTAAGCACTGACGAAGCTCTGCCCGAAGAGCAGTGGACCCTGATGCTGGGCGGCGGCCGCACCCGCGACATCGGCCCCTTCAAAAAAGGAACCCTGGTGGGCATTAAGTCGGCCGGGGTACTCAGCAGCACCACCGAGCCGGAGTATTCGGAGGTGGTGTGGCACTATGTGCAGACGGGGGCGTAGGCAATAAGCGAACGCCGGCAACCCGCCCCGTTTGCCCCGCACTTTTATCAACCCAAAAGCCCCGGTTGCGCTTACGCAGCCGGGGCTTTTGGCTTTTGGAACACCCGCTGTTACCGCCGGGCCTGCCCGACGCCCGTTTCCAGCGCCCGCAGCCGGGCCTCGAAAGCGTCGGTGGTGGCTTCGGCCTGGGCGGCTTGCGCTTTGGCGGCGGCGGCTTTGGTGGCGGCCTGGGTGGCTTGGGCTTCGGCCGCGGCGGCACGGGTGTTGGCGGCGGCGTTCTGCTGCTTCAGCGCCTCAAGCTGGGCCTGCTGCTCCTTGAGGGCCTCGATGAGCACGGGCGTGAGCTGGGCGTAGTTCACGCTCTTGTAGCCATCGGCGCCGGTGCTCACCAGCTCGGGGTATATTTTCTCTACTTCCTGGGCCAGCAGGCCCACTTGCGCTTGCCCGGCCGTGCCGCCGTGCTGCACGCCCAGCGCGTTCCAGGTGTAGCGCACGCCGCGCAGGGCCAGCACGGCGGCCAGGGCGCTGCCGATGGGGCGCACGTTGGCTTTGAAGCGGGCGTCGGAGATGTTGGCGTAGCTGGTGGCCCGCAGGCCGCCGTTCACTTGCAGCAGCACCCCGCCGCTGCCGCTGCCGGCCACGTTGAGCACCCCGCTCTGGCTGATGAGGCGGGTGGTGTAGTCCACGCCGCTGGTTTCGGCAAAATCCAGGTAGGGCGTATTGCCATTGCCGCGCAGTTCGATGCTGGGGTTGCCGCTGGTGCCGCCGCCCAGCAGCACGCCCAGGGCGGTGCTGCTGCCGCTCTCGGCCGCATCGACGTGCAGGCCCGCCGCCGGGGCGCTGGTGCCGATGCCTACGCTGCCATTGCCGCGCACCGTGAAGCTGGGCGTGAAGGTGCTCGTGGCCAGCCCGCCCTCGGCCGTGGCCGCGCTGCGGCCCACCACAAACCGGTCGTTCGCGTCGGCCCCGTCGCCCACCACCACGCGCAGCTCGCTCTGGTCGGCGGCGGGGTTGGTGCGGTAGAGGCCCACGGGGTCGGTGTTGAAGCCCGGCCCCACGAACTCGACGGTCTGGCCGGTGCCGGTGGCGTTGCCGCCGTCGTTGCCCAGGCGCACGTTGCCGCGCACGTCGAGCTTCTGGCTGGGGTTGGCACCGCCGGTGCCCAGGCCCAGGTTGCCGAAGCCATCGAAGCGGGCCCACTCGAGGGCGCCGTTGGCCGTGCTGGCCCCGCCGAAGCGGATGCCGCCGCTGCCACCGCCCTGCTGGTTGAGCAGCCAGGTTTCGCCGTCGCCGCCGCTGCGGTTCCACTGCAGGTAGGCACCCTGCACGCTGATGGCGCTGTTGCTGCGGGCCAGGATGCCGCCCTGCACGTCGAGCGCCTGGGTGGGGCTGCTCACGCCCACGCCCACGCTGCCGGCGTTGTCCACGCGCAGGCCGTTGGCGTTGCCGGGCGCGTTGCTGAGCCAGTTGCCGTTCAGGCCCACGTTGGTGGTGGCGGTGTGGTTGCCCAGGTTGTCGCCGGGCACGGTCACGCTGCCGCCGTTGGTCAGGCTGATGGTGCTGTTGCTGATGCTGAGCTGGGGGAAGCTGCCGGCCCCGAGGGTGCCGTCGGCGGCGGTGGTCACCAGGCGGGTGCCGGTGCCGGCCAGGCCGCCCAGCTTCACGGTGCTGCTGGCGCCTTGCACGTCGAGGGTGGCGCCGGGGCTGCTGGTGCCGATGCCCACGCGGCCGCTGGCCCGGTACACGTCGGCCCCGCTCACGCTCCAGGTGCCGGGCACGTTGATGAAGTTGGCTCCGCTCAGGAGGGGGGCCGTGTACACCGGGCCGGGGGTGAGGGTGATGGAGCCGTTGCCGGCCCGGCCCTGTCCCACCATGCTGATGCCGCTGCTGCCGGTGGGCGTCACCCACGACGAGCCGCCCCCCCCGGCCCCGGCGCTGCCGCCGCCGCCGCCGGAGTAGCCCCCGCCGCCGCCGCCGCCGAAGGGGCTGCCGGTGGCGTTGGAGCCGGCGCCGCCCTGGCCCAGGCTCCCGCCCGAGTTGCCGCCGCCCGCTTGCGAAGCCCCCGTACCGTACCCAAAATTGTTGAAGTTGCCGTTGTCGCCGTTCGGGGCGCCGCCGTTGCCGCCGCGCGAGCCGAAGATGGTGTAGGCGCCGCCGCCGCCGCCGCCGGCCACCAGCAGCCGGTCGGCCAGGGTACCGCCAAGGCTGCGCACGTCGCTGGCCCCGCCCCCGCCGCCGCCTACCTGCAGCGCGTCGCCGCCGCCGTTGTAGCCGCCGGTGCCCGCCCCGCCGTAGCCGCCGGCCGCGCCCACGTAGAGGGTCAGCACCTGGCCGGGCACCACGGTCAGCGTGGCCTGCACCCGCGCACCCGCGCCGCCGTCGTTGGGGCTGCTGCTGCCGCCACTGGCCCCGTACGCGTCCACGCGCACGGTGTACACATCGGCCGGCACGGTGTATGTTTGGGGCTGGCCGGTGTAGGCAAAGTTCGCGGCCGGCCCCTGGTAGGGCTGCTCGGTAATGGTGGCGTCCCAGGCCGTGCCGTTCCAGGTGTTGAGCTTGTTGGTGGTCGCGTTGTAGAGGACCAGGCCCGTGGCCGGGCTGCCGATGGCGTCGCGCTGCGCGGTGGTGAGGCGCGGGGGCAGGAAGCCTTTGGTGGTGCTGCTCACGTCGAGCAGGGCCGAGGCGGCCGGCGTGGGGGTGCCGATGCCCACGTTGCCGTCGGCTTCGATGCGCAGGCGCTCCACCGCGCCGGTGCTGCCGGGGCTGGTTTTGAAGAGCAGGTGGCCGGTGTTGTCCACGTCTTTGGTCAGGGCCTGGACGCTGGCCGAGGGGAACGTGCGGTTGAAGCCCACGAAGCTCAGCTCGCCCAGGTTCTGCCCGGCGGTGTTGCCCTGGCTCGTTACCTGCTGAATGCTCAGGCGCGAGAGCGGGGCCGTGGTGCCGATGCCCACGTTGCCGCCCACGTAACCGTTGCCGCCGATGTTGAAGCCGGCCCCGCTTTGCAGAGTGGTCTGGTTGAGAATGGCGCTGCCCGGCGTGAGGCCCGCCGTGGTCTGCGTGGTGTTGTCGGGAAAGCGGAAGCCGCCGGTGGAAGAGAAAATCTGTCCGGCCACCTCCAACTTCTGCGTCGGGATGGGGGCCCCGATGCCCACGTTGCCGGCGGTGGTCACGCGCAGGCGCTCGGCCTCGGCCCCCGGCGCGCCGGTGGTCACGAGCACGGTGCCGCCCTCGCGGCCGGCCAGAATCAGGCGCTGGCCGTTGGTGCGTAGCACGGCATCGCCGGGCAGGGCCAGGTTGGAATACTCGCCAGTGTTGGTGGTCAGGCCCAGGTTCAGCGAGCCGCTGGCGTTGCGGATGCCCACGGCGGCGGGGCCGGTGGTGGTGAGCTGAATGCTGCCGTCTTTGATTTCCAGCTTCTCGACCGGCGGGGCCGTGGTGCCGATGCCCACGCGGCCACCCACGATGTTGCCCGTCACGTTGGCGTTGCCCGCCACGTCCAGCTTCTGGCCGGGCGTGGGGGTGCCGATGCCCACTTTGCCGGCGCTGCTGATGGCCAGGCCGGCGCTGCCGCCGTTGCCCACCAGGAGCTTATCGGCCAGGTTCAGGTTCTGGGTGGCGGTGTGGTTGCCGAGGTTGTCGCCGGCCACGTTCACGAAGTTCGAGCCGTCGAGGACCGGGGCCGCGGTGGGCAGGTCGAAGGTCAGCACAATCACGCCGTTGCCGGCGTTGGTGCCGGCCGTCATCGTCACGGCACTGCTGCCGGTCGCCGTCACGAAGGAGCTGCCGCCGCCACCGCCGCCGTAGGTGGTGGTGGCCTGGCCGCCGTAGTAGCCGCCGCCCCCGCCGGCCTGTAGGTCGTAGGTGCCCGTGGCGCTGCCGCCCTGGCCCAGGGCGTTGCCCCCGGTGGGCGTGGCTCCCGCCCCGCCGTTCGCGCCGGTGCCGCCGGTGGGAGCGCCGCCCGCCCCGCCCAGGGCACTCGTCCCACTATTATAGGGGTAGCCGCCGCCGCCGCCGCCGGCCGCCACCAGCAGGCGGTCGGCGAGCGTGGCGCTGCCGGTGCGCACGTCGCTGGCCCCGCCGCCGCCGCCGGCCGTTACGGCGCCATCCTGCCCAGCGTTGCCGCCGCCGTTGTAGCCGCCGCCGCCGGGCTGGCCGTTGTTGTTCAGGGGGGCGGTGCTGCCGCTGCCGCCCACGTACAAGGTCAGCACCTGGCCCGGCACCACGGCCAGCGTGGCCCGCACCCGCGCCCCGCCGCCCCCCGCGAAGCTGGGGTCGCCGTAGGCGCTGTTGTTGCTGGCCCCGCCGGCCCCGCCCTGCGCATCCACCCGGAGGCGGAAGATGCCCGCCGGCACGGTGTAGGTCTGCGGGCCGCCGGTGTAGGCGAAGGTGCCGGCCGGCTCGGTGGCGCTCAGGGCCGTGTCCCAGCTCGTGCCGTTCCAGGTATTGAGCTTGCCCGTGGTGGTGTTGTAAATGGTGAGGCCCGCCGCCGGGCCGGCAATGGCGTCGCGCTGGGCGGTGGTCAGGCGCGGGGGGAGCAGGCCCTTGCTGGTGCTGCTCACGTCGAGCGCGGCCGAAGCATCGGGGGTGCCGGCCGTGCCGACGCGCACGCCGCCGGTTTGGGCCTTGGCGGTGAGGGAAGTGGCGGCCAGCAGCGCAAGGGCGGCCAGCGGGGCGAGGAGGAATTTCTGAAACATAAACGAAAGATGAGGAGCGAAAAGCAGGGGAGAGTTAGTTGCGGGCCTGCCCTACTTCCGGGCCTGGCCGCCGCCGGCTTCCAGCGCCCGCAGCCGGGCCTCGAAGGTGTCGAGGGTGGCCGTAGCCTGGGCGGCGGCGGCTTCGGCCGCGGCGGCACGGGCCTGGGCGGCCGTGTTCTCGGCTTCCAACGCCGCTACTTTGCGGGCCAGCTCCTGGGTGGCGCTCACGTTGAGCATGGCAATGGCATCGTAGTCCACCGAGCGGAAATCATCGACGTACTTGCCGTACACGAACAGGCCGGCGGCGTGGGCGTCGGGGCTGGCGAAGCGCACGGTGTGGGCGTCCACCACGGTCACGTCGGGGTCGAGGGCTTCGTTGGCGGGGGTGTAGAAGCGCATCCGGCCGCCGCTGGCCGGCAGGTCGTGGGCTTTGCTCATGGCTACCGTGAGGAAGCCGCTCGCGAAGCTCACGCGGGTGGCCTTTTCATACACATTGGGCAGGGCCTGGGTGCTGCGCGAAACGGCCTGGGGCAGCACTTCTTCCACTTCCTGGGCGATGACCTTCTTCACCACCTGGTTGGTGTTGTTCACCTGGTCGATGTAGGCGTAGTCGGTGATGCGGATGCGGTTGAGCAGGGTCAGGTCGGCGGTGCGGTCGCTGCGGCCCACCACGTGCTTGATGCGGCGGTCGGAGGTGGTTTGCAGGCCCCCGGCCACCACGTAGGAGTTCACCCACACCTCGCCGCCCTCAAAGTAGGCCGCCGTGGATTTGCCCACGTTGCTGGGCGTGCTGCTCACCCCCAAGCCGGAGCCGGGGTTGAAGAACGAGTAGCCGCCGCCGGCGGTGATGGTGCTGGCCGCGCCCTTCACGTGGAGCGGGGCGATGGGGGTGGTGGTGCCAATGCCCACGTTGCCGCCGTACTTGACGAAGATGCGGCCCGCGGCCACGTTGCTCTCGCTCAGGTTGAGGCCGGTGCTGCCCAGGCTCCAGTTAAACTTATCGACGCTGCCGTCGCTGAAGCCCAGCATGGCCCCGCTGCTGTTGGCCTTCACCGTGAGCGGGTGGCCGGCGATGGTGGTGTTGATGCCCACGTTGCCATCGGCCGTGATGCGCATCCGCTCCTCGGCCCCGCTGCCGCCGGGGCTGGTCTTGAAGATGAGGTGGCCGGTGTCGTCAAAATCCCGGGTGATGGCCTGGATGCTGGCTGAGGGCAAGGGCCGGTTGAAGCCGATGAAGCTCAGCTCGCCCAGGCTGTTGTTGGCCGTGCCGCTCTGGGCACCGAGCCGGCTGATGCTAAGCGCCGTGAGCGGGGCCGACGGGCCGATGCCCACCCGCGCCCCCACCAGCACGTTGTCGTCCACCAGCACGTTGTCGCGGAAGCGGGCGTTGCCGAACATATCCAGCCGCTCGCCGGGCGTGGCGTTGTTGATGCCCACGTTGCCGTTGTTGAGCAGGATGAACTGCGAGCCAAAGCTGTTGGCGTTGGCGGCCAGCGACAAGTTGCCGCTGGTGGTGTAAAGGTCCACGTTGTTGCTGCCCACGTTGCGCCGCAGGCCGTGGTTGCTGTTGCCCAGGTACAAGGCCCCGTTGCCGCCATCGACGGTGCCCACCGTGATGGCGGGGGCCGTGCCGCTGGCGGCCCGCACGTCAAGCTGCGTGGCCGGGCCGGTGGTGCCGATGCCCACGCTGCCGGTGCCCGAAAAGGTCAGGTTGTGGCCGGCCAGCGGCACGTCGGCGTCCGCCGTCAGGGCCGAGCCCCCCAGCCGGATGCTGGTTGTGCTCCCGCTCAGGGTGCTGCTCAG
>JANYFQ010000469.1 GCA_025362615.1 Hymenobacter sp.
GCAGCAAGCCGCGCAGTGCCTGGCTCAGGCCCTCGCGGGCCGAAGCGTCGGGAGTGTCGCGGGTGGCCACCAGGCTCAGCAGGTACCAATGCAGCGGCGCGGGCAGCCGGGGCACCAAAGCCTCCAGGAACGGAAAATCGGCCACCAGCGGCCCGACGTGGTGCCAGCGGTGGTACTCGTGGCCGGGTCGGAGGGCCGCGTGCAGCGAGTACAGCAGCAGGCCGTTGGGGGCCGCGCCGGCCGGGGCCTCGGCGGGGGTGGCGGGCCCGATGCGCAGCTCGGTCCAGCGGTTGGTTACCTCGGGCTTGCCGGGTTTCCACTGCTCCACGTAGGTGTTCGACTCGCGCACCAGCGCCCAGCGCGGCTGCCAGGGGTGCACCACGCCGGGGCAGGGGCCGGGCGTGAGGGCGGCCAGCGCCGGGAACTCGGCGGCTGGCTGCCGGGTGCGCGCCGCCACTGCCCACAGCCACGGCAGGGCCTCGGCCACGGTGGCGGGCATGGCAGCCGCCGCGGGGGGCAGCAGCTGCCCCAGCCGCTCGGTAAACTGTTTCAGCAGCGACTTGCGGCCCGTGGCCGCCGCCGGCAGGGGCCCGGCCACGGGGGCCAGCAGCCAACCCAACAGCTCGCGCAGGCCTTCGTGGTGCAGGTCGGGCAGCAGGGCGCGGGCTGCCGCGGCATCGGGGCCGGCGCAGGCGAGGCGGGCCACGGCCAGGGCCACGTCGGCGGGTGCGGGCTCCTGGCCGGCGGCCTGGTAGGCCAGCAGCCGCTGCACCAGCGCCTCGGGGGCCAGCCAGTGCGGCGCGTGGGTGGGCGTGCTCAACAGGGCCAGGGGCTGGTGCTGGCTTAGCAGGTGCTCAGCAAAGGCCAGGCGCTGCTGCTCCACGGTCACCAGCGGGTCCGATATGGAGTACGTTTCGAGCAAATTCACGCGGGGCAACAGGGGCGGGGCAAAGCCGTTGGCCCAGCTCAGCACCAGCGTTTGCACCAGTCCGGCGTGGCCGTCGGGCAGCACTGGGTCTCTCAAAACTGCCGCCTGCTCTTCGGTGGACTTGTCTTTCAGATAAGGCAAAATTCGATGCAGGTAGGGCTGGAGCGCAGTCACGTAATCGGCCGGAAACTGGGCGCGCAGCCGCAGCAGGCCATCGAGCCAGCGTTCCAGCGCGGCGGGGTCGTCGTGCCGCAGCACCTGCCCGGTCAGAAACAGCAGCTCGTGCCAGTCGGCCACCGGCGCAATGGCCGTGGCCGCCGAAATTTCGGGCTGGAAGTCAGCCAGCGGCGCGTAGGCTTCGGCCGGTTCGGCCGCAGCAGCGGAACCCTCGGCCGCCGCCAGCCACGGAGCCACGAGGGCGCGGGCCGCTGGCCCCAGCAGCTCGGCGTAGAGGCGCAAATGGTCAATGGTTTCGGCGGTTTCGGCCGGCGTGAGCAGCGGTTTTTTGGCCTTGAGGATGTCGGCTAGGCCCCTGGCGGCGCGTTCCTGCACGGCCCCATCGGCGTGGGCCAGGGCGGCGGCGTGCAGCCGGGCCAGCGTGGGGGCCTGGTATGGATGCAGCTTTAGCAGCTTGCCAAATCCGCTCAGCAGCGTCTTAATTCCGGGTTTGAGGTCCTGCCGTGTCAGCAGGCCCTCGGCATAAAGCAGCAGCGCATCGAGCCGGAAATCGGGCTCCGTCCACAATTCTTTCAGCTGGTCGAGCGCGAAGTTGACCACCAGTGGCAGCGGGTGGGCCAGCAGCTCCGTCAACTCGGCCTGGCGGGCCAGGCGCTCGGCCGGCGTGGGCTGCAAGGCCAGGTACAGGTTCCGAAACCACGTCAGCAGCGGCCGGCGGAAGTCGCGCCGCAACGCCAGCAGGCCGCGCGTGAGCAGGTCGGCGCGGTCGAGGTGGCCCGTGGCGGCCAGCTGCGGCAGCAACAGCAGCCAGTCGATGTTGGGCAGGTCGTTGGCCGTGTACGTTTCGGCCGAATCCATCGGCGTGTCGAAGTCGAACAGCAGCGGCAGGTCGCGGGTCAGCAGCACGGGGTCGGCGGCCAACTGCCGCAGAATATGTGTGCCGAAATCTTTGCCGTGGCCCTGCCGCAAGCGGTTGTAGCGGTTCAACTGGTCGGCCGCCGATTGGGCAAACAGCCACGGGTCGTAGCTCACCAGCCCCGCGTCGGCCAGTCCGCGCAGCTGCCCGTAGGCCAGGGCTTGCGACTGATTGGTGCGCGTCGTATGTAACAGCCAGTCGGTGAGCCAGGCGGGGCGGCTGTGTTGCAGCACCGCC
>JANYFQ010000484.1 GCA_025362615.1 Hymenobacter sp.
GCGGGCGGCGGAAAAAGCCGCCCGCCCGCACCTGCCCCGACTTTCTAAACAGCTTCAACAGCTTCAACAGCTAAAAATAAGGGGCTAATTTGGCGACGATATCGGCCGGAATAGAAACCGGCCGGCCCGTGGCGGTACTTACAAATACCATCAGCGTGTGGCCTTCGGCGAGTAATTCCTGGGCTTCGTTGCGAATTTCGTACTCGAACAGCACCCGCGCACCTTCGGCAGGCTGACGCAGCAAGAGCTTGATGGTCAGCAAATCATCGTAGCGGGCGGGGCGGCGGAAACAGGTGCGTAGCTCGCCCACGGGCATTCCCACGCCGTCGGCCTCCAGGTCTTTGTAGCGAATGCCGAGCTGCCGAAATGCTTCGGTGCGGGCCACCTCGAAATACGCCGCGTAATTGCCGTGATAAACGTAGCCCATCTGGTCGGTTTCGGCGTAGCGGACGCGGAGTTGGATTTCTGACGAATACATGGATTAGTTTTCTTCTTGGGAATTTAGTGCATAAAGTCGAACCAAGTCCAGTAGAAAATGGCCAATTATTCTTGTTTTAAGCGAGTCAACAACAACTGCCAAGAATGCATTATCATCGTCTGTGGAAACTAATACGTGCAGAAATCCGCCTGATGGATGTTGGTAAACGTATTTTACCAAGCCATCTGATAAAACGAAGCCCTCTAAATCTGTTTCTGGTACAGCTTCGACGTATGGCCAAATATCAAGAACTGGTTCAGCAGTTTGTGAAACATCTAGCATTGGTGGCTCAAACAGCGCCTGGTATTGCTCATAATTCAGCTTATTTGTTTGCATGATGAATGGCCTGATGAACCGCAAAAATTTCAACCTTACAGAATCCCGTTGCGCGTCAGGGCTGCTTGGTAGCGGCGGGCGTTAAGCGTGTGCTCAGTCGAGTTAGTAGCGAAGGAATGGTAGCCGCTGAAATCTTCTTTGGCGCAGAAATACAGGTAGTTGTTGCTTTCCGAGTGCAGCACGGCATCAATGCTGGCGATGCTGGGCAGGTTGATGGGGCCGGGCGGCAGGCCGGCGTATTTGTAGGTGTTGTAGGGCGAATCTTTTTGCAGATGCACGTTGAGGACGCGCTTGATGCTGAAATTGCGGTTGGCGTACACCACCGTGGGGTCGGCTTGCAGTTTCATGCCCCGGCGCAGGCGGTTGAGGTAAACCCCGGCAATGCGCGGGCGCTCGTCGGCGTGTTGCTGCTGCTCGGCCTCCACGATGCTGGCCAGGGTGCTGACCTGGGCGCGGGTGAGGTGCAGCGGCTCGCGGGCGGCGTCGCGGGCGGGGGTCCAGAATTTTTCGTACTCGCCCTTCATTTTGGTCAGTAGCTTTTCGGCCGAGGTGTTCCACCACATTTCGTAGGTGTTGGGGATGAACATTCCGATGACGGACGTGGTGTCGAAGCCTAACGTGCGGACGTATTCGGGGTCGGCGAGGAGCGAGTCGAGGCGGCCGGGGCGGGCGGCTATTTGGCGGCCCAGCTTGGCGGCCAGCTCGCGGCGCAGGCGCACGTTGGCAAACGTGAGGCGCACCGGCGATTGCAGCCCGGCCTTGAGGACATTGACAAGCTCGCGGTTGGTGTAGCCATTTTTCAGCTCGTAGCGGCCGGGCTTCACGGCACCGGGACGGTCGTAGTTGAGGAGCCGCGCCACGAAGCGCAACGAGAGCTTATCGACCACGTTGCCCGTGCTTTCGATGGTGTCGAGGGCCGCTTTCCAGTTGTCGCCGCGCCGGATGAGGACGTAGGCGCGGTCGCCGTCGGGCACCTCGATGTTGGCCGTGAAAAATATCTGGTAGAAGTAAAACGAAAAACACACCAGCCCCAGGCTGATAATGGTGCTGATGGTGGCCAGCCGGCGGCGGCGGCGCAGGGCCTGGGCTTTGAAATCGGGTCGGGTGGGAGAAGCCATTTTAGGGTTGATTGTTGATAGCCAACAGTCCGTAAGCAGCCAACGACTTGACGCAACCGCCGGACCAAAAGACCCGCCAAAATTACACCACGCCCGCCGCTGGCCTGCCGCCCGGGGCGGGCCAGCGTGTTGCCTGCGACGGGCCGCCACCCCAGCAACAGGCATTTTGGCCGCTACGGTTGGCCCAAGTTTTCAGCCGTGTTAGTACCTTGCCCGCTGCTTACGCCCATGCCGGTGCCCGGCACCGGACTTTATCCCCCCAAAACTTCGTTTTCACTCCCGCCAATGGCCGCGACCATCCTCCGCATTCACCCCGAAAATCCGCCCCTGGCCCGCATCCAGCAGGCCGTGGAAGTGCTCCGCAAGGGCGGCATCATCATCTATCCTACTGATACCGTGTACGGTATCGGTTGCGATTTGCACAACCAAAAGGCCGTCGAGCGCCTCTGCCGCATCAAAGGGCTGAACCCCGAAAAGGCCAACCTCAGCTTCATCTGCCACGACCTGTCGCACATCGCCGACTACGCCCACGGCATCACGACGCAGACCTACAAGGTCATTAAAAAGGCCCTGCCGGGGCCGTTCACATTTATTTTTGAAGCAAGTGCCAAAGCGCCCCGCGTGGGCGGGCAGAAGCGCAAAACCGTCGGCATCCGCGTGCCCGACAACGCCATCGTGCGCCAACTGGTCCGTGAGCTGGGCAACCCCATCGTCAGCACCTCCGTCCGCACCGACGAAGAAACGCTGGAAGAATACGTCACCGACCCCGACCTCATCCTCGAAAAATACCGCGCCCTGGTCGATTTGGTGATTGACGGCGGCTTCGGCGGCAACACCCCCAGCACCATCATCGACTGCACCAACGACGATTTCGAGCTGGTGCGCGAAGGGCTGGGCGACATCGAGCAGTATTTGTAGCTGACCTCGTGCGGGGACGTTTTGGCGCGGGCCTCCAGGCCCGTGCCGCCTACCCGGGGGCCTCTGGCCCCCAATCGTTGAACGATGGACGGTGAACGGCTTAAAGCGGTTCCCAAGTCGGTGTACCACCAAGCTGTGCTGCCACCGGAGGGGTCTTGCGTTGAACGACACTGTAATGAAGCAACT
>JANYFQ010000258.1 GCA_025362615.1 Hymenobacter sp.
GGTCCGCCAGGTAGGTGCCGGTGTAATTGACTTGGCTGCTGAGCAAAAATTGGCCGTAAAGTTCCGCCGTGACCTTCATGTTTTTATCGGCAAGTTAAGCCTTTTTGCGTAAGTCCTATTTTTATGAACACTCTCACCCCCCAAGACCTTATTCGAAAAGCGTACGCGGCGTTTAACGCCCGCGACATCCTGACCATTCTGACCACGCTCCACCCGCAGGTGCGCTGGGTCCGGGCCTGGGAGGGCGACTATGCCACGGGCCACGACGAAGTGCGGGCGTATTGGCAGCGGCAGTGGCAGGAAATCGACCCGCACGTGGTGCCCACGAGCTTCCGCGAACAAAGCGACGGACGCTTGGAAGTAACGGTGCAGCAAGTGGTCAAGGACCAGCAGGGAGCCGTGGTATTTGAGGGCGTGGTGACCCACCTCATCACCCCCCGGGATGGCCTGCTGGGCCAAATGGACATCGGGCGATAGTAGTTGGCTGGGCTGGAAGTGCCCTGGCCGTTGGGGAGGTCGGTGAAGGGCAGCAGCAGGTAATCGGCATAGCCGGGCGGCCGGAGCAGGTAGTGATAAACGCGCCGCGCGAGCGCCTGCCCGGTCAGGGTGAAGTGCCGGGTGCCGACGCCTGCAAACGCCGGGTGCAAAAACGGCTTTCCACTCCCCGTTTGCCCGAACGGCGCATCGTTTGCGACAAGCTCCGACTCCAGAGCCGGTTGTGCCCTCTCCAGTCACAAACACCTACCTCACCCCTCAGGCCCCGACCGGAAAGGCGATGCCCGTCAGCCGGGCGCATTCGGCCAGAAGCCGGTCTTGTAAGGCCGGGTCGTGGGCGGCGGGCAGGCACGGCCGGGGATGCTGGTGGTAGAGGTACTGCCCCGTGGCCAAGGCCGCCGGCTCGGGGCTGGTGGCGAGCCAGACCTGGGTTTTGGGGGCTGCTTCGAGGCTGTCGGTCGCGCCCGCGCCGCCCATCTTGGTGGCCACCCAGCCCGGCGACACCGCGTTGGCCGGCACGGTGGGCCAGTGCCGGGCCACGGCGAAGGCCAGCAGCACGTCGTGCAGCTTCGAGTCGGCGTAGGCTTGGGCACCGTTCCAGGGGCGTTCGGCCCAGGTCAGGTCGTGCAGGCTGGCGTCGCCGTTGAGGTGCAGGCCCGAACTCAGGTACACGAGCCGGGCCGGGCGGTGCATCAGGCAAGTCAGCACGTAGGGGCCCAATGAGTTGACGGCCAGCACCACGGGCCAGCCGTCGGCCGTGTTGCCGCGCCGGGGTTCGCGGTAGCTCACGCCGGCGTTATGGATGACGGCATCGAAGCGCCCGAGCCGGTTGGCCTCGTCGGCCACCTGGCGCATCCCTTCCAGGCCGGACAAGTCGCCGACGACCACGCTTTCCGCGCCGGGGGCCGCCGCCTGGGCAGCTTGCGCCCGGACCCCGTTGCGGGCGTGCAGCACGACCCGGTGCCCGGCTTGCAGCAGCAGTTGGGCCGCCAATTGGCCCAGCCCGTCGGCAGAGCCGGTGATGAAAATACGCGCCATAAGTGGAAAATGGTAAGCAGCGAACAGCCAGTAATTAGCCACCGAAGTAGCTGCCCTGCTCTAGGTCTTCAAGCAGCGACGGTTGGGTGGGCTGCCAGCCCAGGCGCTGCCGGGTGAGGGCGCTGGAGGCCGGCACGTCGTTGGCAGCGAAGGTGGCGAGCCAGGTGAAGTGGTCGGCGGCTTCCTGGCCCGACTTGGACGCGACCGGTAGGTGCAGGTGGCGGCCGATGACCTCGGCGATGTCGCGCATGGGTACGCCTTCGTCGGCCACGCCGTGGTAGCGGGCACCGGCCACGCCCTGCTCCAGCACCAGCCGGTAGAGCCGGGCCGCGTCGAGCCGGTGCACGGCGGGCCAGCGGTTGAGCCCTTCGCCGGGGTAGGCGGCCACGCCGTTGGCGCGGGCGAAGCCGATGATGGCCGGCACGAAACCGTAGTCGCCCGCGCCGTGCACCGAGGGCGGCAGGCGCAGCACCATCGCCCGCACCCCTTGGGCCGCCTGGGCCAGCGCCGCCGGTTCCGACAGGCGCGGGGCGGCGCCGGGGTTGTCGTCGTCTTCGGTGCTGGGGCGGCCCAGGGCGAAGCCCGCCAGCCCGGCCGTGACGACCAGGGGCCGGTCGGAGCCGGCCAGTACGCCGCCGAGCGTTTCGATGGCCCGCCGGTCGGTTTCGCAACTGGCCTGGAAATTGGCAAAGTCGTGGATGAACCCCGCGTGGATGACGCCTTCGGCGGCCGCCGCGCCGCGGCGCAGGCTGTCGAGGTCTTCGAGCGAGCCTGGGTGAGCTTCGGCCCCGGCGGCGGCGAGCGCCTGGGCGGCGGCTTCGGAGCGGGCGAGGCCCAGCACCTGGTGGCCCGCGCCGAGTAGTTCCTGAACGATGGCCGAGCCTATGAAGCCCGTGGCGCCGGTGACGAAAACACGCATCTGGTAGCTGTTTTGGTAGGTGGTTGAATGACCGCACAAAGGTCCGGCAAGCGGTGGGCCGCCCGGTTGCGCGGGTCAAACCGTTTACTGCACATTTCAAACAATCAGCCTAGCTCCGAAACGCCCCCGGCACCTGGCTGGTCTGGCGCTTGAAGAAATTGCAGAAATGCGCCACGTCGGCGAAGCCCAGGCTGTCGGCAATTTCCGAGACAGTCCAGGTAGTCTGCTTGAGCAGGAGCTTGGCTTCCTGGGCCACCCGGCCGCCGATGAGGGCAGTGGTGGTGCGGCCGGTGGTGTCTTTCAGTACCCGGTTGAGGTGGTTGACGTGCACGGCCAGCGCGCCGGCGTAGTCGGCGGCGGTGCGCAGGCGCAGCTGCTGCTGGGGGGTGGCGAGCGGAAACTGCCGTTCGAGCAAGTCCGTGAACCGGCCCGCCAGCCGGGCCGCCGCAGTGTGGCCGGGCGCGGCGGCCGGGGCCGGTTGCAGCTTCTGGCCCAGGTAAATCAGTTCGAGCAGGTAGGCCCGCAGCAGGTCGTAGCGGTAGGCGTAGCCGGAGGCAATTTCCTGGCTCATCTTTTCAAAAATGCCCTCGACCGCCGCGTACTCGGCCGCCGTCACGGCCCACACCGGGCAGCCGCCGGGCTGAAACACCGGCAGATGGTTCAGGATGGCCCCGCCGCCCGCAGGCAGCAGGAACTCGTCGGTGAAGATGCAGAAGTAGCCCGTCTGTTCGGGGTCATGCGGCAGCCAGCGGTAGGGCACACGCGAGGTGGCAAACCACAGGGCATCTTGCGCGATTTCCACCGCTTGGTCGGCGTACTCCACCCGGCTGCGGCCGCATATCAGGCTGATTTTGTAGAACGCCCGCCGGTCGAAGGCCATCGGCGGCTTGGCGTGGTAGCCGCGCATGAGGTCGGCCACCCGGAAGACGTTGAAATGCCCGGCATCGCGCACCGGGTCGGGCGGTTGCGACGCGCCCACCGCCGCACCAGTAGCTGGACTGAGCTTGGCGTACAGTTCTTCCAGGGAGTCGGGGGCCATGACTGGTTGTTGTGAAAATCAAAGGTAGTGCTTTGCCGGCTTGGCCGTGCCGTGCGGCGATGCCAACTTCGATGTACTGCCCGGCTGGAACGCAGCAGATGAGTGGCTGCCCAACACCGGTAGCACCCCCTTTGGCCAGAACAGCGGATGGCAAGAAGTGATACGACGCTGCACAGGGCCGCAGATACCCGGCGACTCTGCCGTTTTTTGTGTTACAGAAAAAGCGGTTTGTATAACGCAGGCCAAGCGGCGGCCCGGACCTTTGCCAGGCAAACAGCCACTGAACGCTCCCTCCCCATGAACCTCCTCGATTTTCGCACCCTGGGCCACTCCGGCCTGGTAGTCAGTCCGCTCGCGCTGGGCACCATGACCTTCGGCACTCCGCGCTGGGGCTCACCCGACGACGTATCCGAGGCCGTGTTCGACAGCTACGTGGCGGCGGGCGGCAATTTCATCGACACGGCCGACGTGTACGCCGGCGGACGTAGCGAGGAGCTGCTCGGCGGCTACGTGGCCCAGCGAAAGCTGCGCGACCAGTTGGTGCTGGCCACCAAGTTCGGCTTCAATGCCCGGCCCGGAAACCCCCACGCCGGCGGCAACGGCCGCAAAAACATTCACCGCGCCCTGGAAGGCTCCTTGCGCCGGCTCCAGACCGACTACGTGGACCTGTACTGGCTGCACGTCTGGGACATGGTGACGCCCGTGGAGGAAGTGCTGCAAACCCTGGGCGACCTGGTGCGGGCCGGCCGCATCCGCTACTTCGCCTTCTCCGATATGCCCGCCTGGTACGCCACCAAGGCCGCCACGCTGGCCCAGGCCCACGGTGTACCCGGCCCCGTGGCCATGCAGCTAGAATACTCGCTGGTGGCCCGCGGCATCGAGGCCGAGCACGTGCCCGCTGCCCGGGAATGCGGGCTGGGCATCATGCCGTGGAGCCCGCTGGCCGGCGGCTTCCTGACTGGCAAGTACCAGCGGGCGGACCAAGGCATCCAGCCGGCCGGCGGCCAGGGCCGGCTCAGCGGGGCCAACCCGTTCTCGGGACCCTTCACCAAGTTCACGGCACATAATTGGGGCGTTCTGGATGCCTTACGGGAGGTGGCCGCGCAACTCGGCCGGCCGTTGGCGCAGGTGGCCCTGGCCTGGGTGGCGCAGCAGCCGGGGGTCACGGCCCCCCTCGTGGGGGCCAGCCGGGTAGCGCAGCTGCAAGACAGCATCGCGGCGCTCGACCTCCGCTTCACCTCCGAGCAGGCCCACGCGCTCGACCAGGCCAGTTCGCCTGCTCCGCAGTTCTTCTCGGCCGGGTTGCGTCAGGTCGTCTTTGGGGGCGCGGCGGTGCAGGGCTGGCGGTAAGGGCCACAAACCGGGCCGAACCGCGTTTCGTGTTGCAGAAACCCCGGTTTGTGTAGCGCCGCCGCTGCGGCCAGGCCCGACCTTTGTATCGGTAATTCAACCGCCTCCTTTTCCTTCAACCCGATTCACATGGAAAGTATCAAAACCACCGCCCTGGGCAGCCAGGGTCTGCACGTCCCAATTGAAGGCCTCGGCTGCATGGGCATGACTACGCTGGCCGGCATGACTGTTTACAGCCCCGCTGATGAAGGCGGAAGCATTGCCACCATTCACCGGGCGCGGGAGTTGGGCGTGAACTTCCTCGATACGGCCGACCTCTACGGGCCGCTGCTGAACGAGCGGCTGCTGGGCAAGGCCATTGCCGGGCAGCGCGACCGATACATCCTCGCCACCAAGTTCGGCTTCTACATCGACGATGCGGGTCAGTTGTCGTCCGGGTATGCCATCAACGGCCACCCCGACTACATCCGCAAGGCCATCGACCGTTCGCTGCACAACTTGGGCACCGACTACGTGGACCTCTACTATATGCACCGCCCCGACCCAAAGGTTCCCATCGAGGACTCGGTGGGGGCAATGGCCGAGCTGGTGCAGGCGGGCAAGGTGCGCTACCTGGGCCTGAGCGAAGTGCCCGTCGAAACCATCCGCCGCGCCCATGCCGTGCATCCGCTCACGGCCATTCAAACCGAGTATTCCCTCTTTGACCGGGGCGTGGAAGAAGACGGGGTGCTGGCCGCCTGCCGCGAAATGGGCATTGGCTTCGTGGGCTACTCGCCCCTGGGCCGGGGTTTCCTGTCAGGCGAAATCAAAAGCCTCGACGACCTCGACGCGGGCGACTTCCGCCGCCGGATGCCGCGCTATCAGCCCGAGAACTTCGCCAAAAACCTGGAGCTGGTGGCCAACCTTCAGCAGATGGCCCAAGCCAAAGGCGTAACCCCGGCGCAGCTGGCCCTGGCCTGGGTGCTGGCCCAGGGTGTGGTGGCCATTCCGGGCACCAAGCGGGTGCCGTACCTCGAAGCCAACGTGGCCGCCGCCCACCTGCCCTTGAGTGCCGCCGACTTGGCTACGCTCGATGCCATTATGCCGGTGGGCAGCGTGGCCGGCGCGGCTTATTGATATGCGCACCTTCAGCACCATCACCGACTACCTCCACGCCTGTGGCTTGCCGGCCCCGGCCCACCCCTTGCTCGGCTTCATCGACCTGGAGCAGACCCGCGCCAACACCGTCCCGGCCGACTTTAGCCCGGCCGTGCGGCAGTTTTACACGGTGTGGGTGAAGAAAAACCTGAAAGGCTCGCTGCACTACGGCCACCAGTCCTACGATTTCAGCACGGGGGTGATGGGGTTCACGGCACCGGGGCAGACGGTTTCGGTGGATGCCTCGCTGGACATTTCCAACCTCAGCGGCTGGATGCTCGCCTTCCACCCCGACCTGCTCCTGAAGCACCCGCTGGGCCAGAAAATAGCCAGCTACACCTTTTTCTCCTACGCCGTACATGAGGCCCTGCACCTCTCGGCCGCCGAAGAAGCCCAGCTCGCCGGGTTGCTCGACGGCATCTGCACCGAGCTGGCGCGGCCCATCGACGGCTTCAGCCAGGATGTCATCGTGGCCCAGCTCGACGTGCTGCTCACCTACGCCAACCGCTTTTACCACCGCCAGTTTCACACCCGCCGCCTGCCCGCCCACGACCTGCTCACCCGCTTCGAGGCCCAGGTGACGGCCTACTTCGCCGACCAAGGCGAGCAGCCGCTGCCCAGCGTACAGCATTTTGCCGATGCCCTCCAGGTGTCGCCGGCCTACCTGGGCGATATGCTGCGTGCCCTCACCGGCCAAAGCACCCAGCAGCACCTCCACCGTGCCTTGATTGAAAAAGCCAAGCACTTGCTGCTCAACACGTCGTTGTCCATCAACGAAACAGCTTTTCAGCTTGGCTTTGAATACCCGCAGTATTTCAGCCGGCTGTTCAAAAGCAAAACCGGCCTTACGCCCGCTGCGTTTCGGTTTTCAGCGCAGTAAGGGCAGGAGTGCAAGCTATCCAAAGGGCCACGACTCCAGTCTTGGCTCTTCGCGGCCAGTGCGGGGGCGAAGAAGCAATCGCTTCCCGGTGAGGAAATCGGGCGGGAATAATTCCTGGCCGTAGGACTTGGCGGCTTCCTTTAGCTTTTCCGCCGCCTCAGGCGTGAGGTGCGGCCGGGACAGGAAGGTGCCTTCGGGCACGGGCTGCCCGATTTCGAGAAAGAAACGGTCGGGGCCAGCGGGCACCACGAGGCAGAGCCGAAGGCACCTGAGCGCCCGGCCGTGGTTGCGGGCACTTCTCGCGGGGGCGTTCGCGCCTTTTTCCAGACGCGGCCCGTACACGCTTTGCACTTGTTGGACGCACAAACCGCTAACGCGAAAGACTGGTGACGGCGCTTGAAACAGAGCAGGGCCAATCATAGGGACCGCGCGGGCTACCGGGGCCGCTGTTGCCCATGCCGCCTCCCAAACAGAGGCGCAGCGGTGCTGAACCACGCCGGCAGCCAAGCCGACGCTAATTCGCAAAGCGGCCTTGCCACCAAACTTCCATCACTCCCCGCCCAACGCCATGCCCATTACATCCCTGGACGAGTTTTACCGCCAAATCGCCCCGATGGCCGACACGGAACCGGCGAACTTGCTGCCCAGCGGCATCGCCAAGGAAATCGGACATTTCAACGTCTTCAACTTGGCCGACCTGCGGCGGGGCGACGGGACGGTTCAAATGCCGTACGACCAGCGGGCCTACTACAAAATCAGCCTCATCAGCGGGCGCAACCGGGCCGAGTACGCCGACAAGGTCATCGACATCGAGCGCCACGCGCTGCTTTTTGCCACGCCGAAGGTGCCCTACCACTGGTTCCCGCAGGACGACGAGCAGGCCGGGCAGTTTTGCGTCTTCACCGCCGAGTTCCTGCTGCCCGCCAAGAGCGGGGTCGTGCTTGATGAATTGCCCCTGTTCCGGGCCGGCGGCTACCCCTTGTTTCTGGTGCCGGACGAGGCGGCGGCCGACCTGGGGGCCATCTTTCAGAAGATGCAGCAAGTCATCATTTCCGACTATGCCTACAAGTATGACCTGCTGCGCAACTACGTGGTGGAGCTGCTGCACTTTGGGCAGCGGCTGCAACCGGCTGCGGCCCAGCACCCCACGCACACGGCGGCGGCGCGGGTGACCTCGCTCTTTGCCGAGCTGCTGGAGCGGCAGTTTCCCATCCATACCCCGCAGCAGCGGCTGCGCCTGCGCACGGCCAAGGACTACGCCGACCAACTGGCGGTGGGCGTCAACCACCTCAACCGGGTGCTGAAGGACACCACCGGCCGCACCACCACCGACATCATCCGCAGCCGGGTGGCCCAGGAAGCCAAGCTGCTGCTCAAGCAAACCACTTGGAACGTGTCGGAGATTTCCGACAGCCTGGGTTTTGCCGAAGTAGCGCATTTCTCCAATTTCTTCAAGCGCCAGACGACCCTATCGCCCGGGGCCTTTCGCGCCTGAAGAGAAAATGCAAGGGTGAATTTCGCAAAAAATGGGTTGCTGCGCGCAAACGTGGTGGCAAGGGCCTGCCGGACCTTTGTCAGGCCGATTGTGAGTGTGCGGGGATGCTTCACCGGAAGACTCCCCGCGAACACGCAATCGGCTCAACCATCATTTTTTACCTCATGGAAAACACCACCAAAATCGCACTCGTCACCGGCGGCAGCCGGGGCCTGGGCAAAAACATGGCCCTGCAACTGGCCGCCAGGGGCATCGACGTGCTCCTTACCTACCGCGGCAAGCAGGCCGAAGCCGAAGCCGTCGTGGCCGAAATTCAGGCTCTCGGCCGCAAGGCGGCAGCGCTCCAACTGGACGTGGCCGACGCCCAGGGCTTCGAAGCATTCTTTGGGCGGGTAAAGACTACGCTACGCGACACGTTTCAGGCCGAGCAGTTCCACTTTTTGGTTAACAACGCGGGCATCGGCATTTACGCCCCGTTTGCCGACACGACGGTGGCGCAGTTCGATGAGCTGGTCAATATTCAGCTCAAGGGCCCGTTCTTCCTCACGCAGCAGGCCCTGCCCTTCATCAGCGACGGCGGGCGCATCATCAACATCTCGTCGGGGCTGGCCCGGTTCGCGCTGCCCGGCTACGCGGCCTACGCAGCCATGAAAGGCGCCATCGAGGTGCTGACGCGCTACCAGGCCAAGGAGTTGGGCGCACGTGGCATCGCCGTCAACACGGTGGCCCCCGGAGCCATCGAAACCGACTTTGGCGGCGGGGCCGTGCGCGACACCCCCGGCCTGAACGCCCACATCGCCTCGACAATAGCCCTGGGCCGGGTGGGCCTGCCCGACGACATCGGCGGTGTGGTGGCGTTCCTCTGCACCGAGGAAGCCCGCTGGATAAACGCCCAGCGCCTGGAGGTTTCGGGTGGGCAAAACATTTAAGAATAAGACTTTAGTCCCGACAGCCCCAGAATTGCGGCGGGTTTCTGCCGTCCCGTTGCTTGCCCTGGGTGCCGGCCAGGACTTCTCTTTTTCTCCCGAATTTTTTAACATTCCCGGATATGTCAACTAATTTTCTGGCGGGTAAAGTGGCCCTTATAACGGGTTCTTCCAGCGGCCTGGGCCAGGCCATCGCCGAACGCTACGCCGCCTTGGGAGCCGACGTGGTCATTCATTACTCGAAAAGCAAAGCCGCGGCCGATGCCGTGGTGAGCACCATCACCGGCCTGGGCCGGCGGGCGCATTATCTACGTGGCATCGAGCACGACTGCTTTCCCCACGCCGGGCATGGCCGTGTACGGCGGCAGCAAGATGGGCGGGCGCTACGTGGTGGACGTGCTGGCCAAGGAAATCGGCCACCGGGGCATCACGGCCAACTCCATCATTCCCTATGCCATCGACGGCTCCGGGGTGTTTGCCGACCCGGCCGCCTTCCCCGAAGCCCGCAAGGTGCTGGTGGACGGTTGCCCGATGGGCCGCCTGGGCAGCCTGGAAGACGTGGCCAACCTGGCCGAGTTCTTCGCCAGCGACCTGTCTTCGTTCGTCAACGGCCAGCACCTGCTGGCCAACGGCGGGGCGAATGGCTAGCAGCTTGTCCGCACGGTCACTTTGGCGGCAGCGCGGAGCCTTTCCTGGCCCGCGCTGCCGCTTTTTTTCCTTCCCGCTCCCCGGTCTTGCAACGTGGCCGTAAGCGCACCATTTCCCCATTTCTTCTCCCGACCCCATGAAAACCTGGTTCATCACCGGCACTTCGGCCGGCTTCGGCCGCATCATGACCGAAAAACTGCTGGCCCGCGGCGAACGGGTGGCCGCCACGCTGCGCAACGTCGGCGCCCTCGACGACTTGAAAGCCCAGTACGGCGACCACCTCTGGGTGGCACCCCTCGACGTAACCGACACCGCGGCCGTACATCAGACCGTGGCCCGCGCTTTCGCCGACCTGGGCCGCATCAATGTCGTGGTCAACAATGCGGCCTACGCCCTTTTCGGCGCGGCCGAAGAGCTGACCGACGCGCAAATCGACCACCAAATCAGCACCAACATCACCGGCTCAATTCAGGTCATCCGGGTCGCCTTGCCGCACCTGCGGGCGCAGGACGGGGGCCGCGTTCTGAGCACCGCT
>JANYFQ010000261.1 GCA_025362615.1 Hymenobacter sp.
CCTCGCGGTGCTGCGGAGCGCCCTGGTCGAGGCGAGGCGCGACCCCCGGATCGCCTGCTCCGGTGCCCGGCGCGGGTGCCGCGCCGGGTTTCGGCGGCGGCGAGGCCGGCGGTGGGGCTGGCAGCGGCCGGCCGTTCGCCCCCCGGCCGCACGTCCACTTCAATCGTTCCGGCCGGGCTGGCCAGGTCCGGGGCGGGCGTTGCCGTGGCGAAGGCGGGGTTCTTCCCGGCCGCGTCCGGCCGGGTGCTGGGGGCGAGGGCCACCGCCGGTTGCGGGGCTGCGGAAGCAGGAGCGGGGCGGGCGGCCAGGCCGTTGTCCTCGTTTCCTGGGGCGCTAGATGCGGGCTGCCGGCGGCGGGTTGCCTGGGCCACCCGGTTTTTTTCAGAAATAACAGCGAAGGCTGGTTTGGGACTTGCCCAAGCGTTGGCGCGGGGGCGGCGCGGCGCGGCTACCGTGTTTTGGGCCGTTGCCGTCGTCGCCGCATCAACGGAGTTCTTGGGCTGCTCCGCCGCTCTCGAAGCAGTTGCCGCCGCCGAAGGCACCGCCCGCGCTGCTGCTGTCGCCGTGCCCGCTGCGGTTGCGTCGGTGGTTGGGTGCGCCACCCGGTGTTTGGTGTTTTGTTTCGTTCTGCTACTTTGCGCCACCGTTGGCCCGCCTGCGCCCACCGGCACCCGGCCTTTCAGCCACAGGCCCGCGCCGCCCGCCACCACCAGCAGCGCCAGCACGGCCGCCAGCGCCAGCGGCCAGAAGGCCACCGCCCGCCGCTGCCGGGGCCGCAAATGCGCGTCTTCGAGCCGCTCCCACAGCTCGCGCCGCACCGGCGAAGTGTGTGCGTTCAGCCCCGCCCGAAACACGTCGTCCACGGCCGCTTCGGGCGGCGTACCGGCCGCGAGCCGCGCCCAGAGCGCCGCGTCGGGCGGCGTTTCGTGGCCTTCGAGCCGGCGGCGAAACAAGTCGTCAAGTTCTTCAGATTGCATGATAAGTTAGTTTGAAATCGTTTCGGGATGCTGTTTTCGGATGCTGTTTCAGGATATGTCCCGCAGTGGGCGCAGTGGTAAAAAACGCAGTGGGCGCAGTGCCGTTCTGAGGCCGTATGAGCAACAATTAAGCAATGCAACAATTAAACAACTAGCCTTTTTTGCAGCATCGCCCGCGCCTTGCTCAACTGGCTCTTGCTCGTGCCTTCCGAAATGCCCAGCATGGCCCCGATTTCCTGGTGGCCGTAGCCTTCCAGGGCATACAGGTTGAAGACGGTGCGGTAGCCGACGGGCAGGGCCGCGAGCAGGGCCAGCAGGTCGTCGGCTTGCAGTTGGGTATCGGCCGTGGCGGGGGTGGTGGCCAGGTTTTCGGGCTGCGCGAAGTCGTCGAACGAGAGCGTAAGCGGCTCGCGCCGACGCAGCAGCATCAGGGCTTCGTTCACCATAATGCGGCGCACCCAGCCCTCGAAGCTGCCCTCGGCGCGGTAGCCGGGCAGGGCCGCAAACATCTTGGCGAAACCCACGAGCAGGGCCTCTTCGGCATCTTCGCGGCGCTTGAGGTAGCGGCGGCATACGGTGAGCATCAGCCCCGCCAGCCGCTCGTAGAGCTGGCGCTGGGCGCGGGCCTCGCCCCGCTGGCAGGCGGCCACGAGGTCGGTTTCGGTAAGGGTCGGGTAGGAGAGGGTCACGGGCAAAGCGGCGGCAGTTGCCGCGCCAGATGCCGGCAGCGGCGGCAGGGTTGCCTGGGGCCGCGAAAATAACTGCCGCCCGGCCGGCAGAGCGGTGCCGCAGGCTCCGGCCGTTGCCGCAAGGCGCGGAAGAGTTCTGCCGAAGCGTCGGGCCGTTACCGGAGCCCCCGGCAGAGCGCTGCCAAGGCATCGGGTCGTTGCCGAAGGGCTCAGCAGAGTTCTGCCAAGGCATCCGGTCGTTGCCGGAGCCCTTAGCAGATAATTTTTACGCAGTTAAGTGCAAATTTAAGGGCTTCCGGGCCTCAATACTGCCCCGTAGCCAGCAGCACCAGCGTGCAGGCTTCTTCGGTGGCGATGCCGGCGGCCTGGGCCATTTGCTCAAATTCGGGGTTTTCGGTGCCGGGATTGAAGAGAATCCGGCGCGGCTTTAAACCCAGCACGTAGTCGTACCAGTCGGGCTGGTTTTGCGGCCCCACGTAGAGCGTCACCGTGTCGAGGTCGGGCACGGCGGGCCGGTCGAGGTGGATGGGCAGGCCCGCCACTTCGCCCTTGCGGATGCCCACCGGCACCACCGCGTGCCCGTGCTGGCGCAGGGCCTGAACGGCTTTGTAAGCATAACGGGCGGGGTTGTCGGTGGCACCGAGGACGAGGGTTTTCATGAGTTTCTGGTTGTTTGTTTCTGGTTGTTTGTTTCTGGTTGCTTGTTTCTGGTTTCCCAAAGATTGACCAATAATTTGGCATAGAACGCCACTGCGCCCACTGCGTTTCACCACCGCGCCCACTGCGGGACAGCTAGTAGAACGAGAAACCAGCAACGAGAAACCAGAAACCAGAAACAAGAAACCGCCCCCCGGAGCGTTCTTGCACCCATGAACCGATTTCTGCTGCTTCTCCTGTTGCTGGCCGGCGCTGCCCGGCCCGCCGCCGCCCAGCGCCTGCGCCGCCTCGTCACGTACTTCGACTCGACCAAAATCCACCGCCGCGAGGTCTATTCGGCCCTCGTTGCGGCCGATACCGTGCCCGAAGGCCCCTACCGCCGCTACTACCGCAACGGGCAGCTCGAGCAGCAAACCAGCTTCCGGGCCGGGCAGCGCGACTCGGCCTACGTCGAGTTCGAGCCCGACGGCCGCCGCCGGCTCGAAGCCGTTTACCGCGCCGGGCAGCGCCAGGGGGCGTTCACGACGTACTACGCCAACGGCAAACCCGCCCAGTCGGGCACGTTCGTGGACGACGAGCCGACCGGCGAAATCGTCTATTATCACCCCGACGGCAGCGTCAAGCTCCGCACCACCCTCGAAAAAGGACTGCCCACCGGCCTCGTCCACGAGCTTTACCCCGACGGCCGCCCCAAGGCCGATGTCACCTACGCCGCCGGCCAGCCCAACGGCCCGGTCAAATTCTACTACCCCGGCGGCCAGCTCCAGAGCGAAGGCACCCTGCGCCGGGGCCTGCTCGCCGGCCCTTATAAAACATACTACCCCACCGGCCAGCTCGAATCCGAAATCGCCGCCGACCCCGCCACCGGGCGCGGCGGCTACAAAAGCTACTACCCCGGTGGTCAGCTCCAAACCGAAGGCACCTACGCGCCCGCCCCGCTCGCCCAGCGGGCCGTCAAAAACCCGCTCGGCGACGACCTCACCAAGCGCGTGGCCCCGCGCACCGGCTCGGCCAGCCTCAACGGCCCCGCCACGAGCTACTACGAAACGGGCCAAATCCGCCGCCGCACCACCTACCGCAGCGGCACCCCCGTGGGCAAGGAGCAGGAATTCACCCCCGCCGGTGCCCTGCTCGCCGAAACCACCCACAGCAACAACGGCCGCGACCGCAAAATCACGCGTACCGGGGCCGACGGCAGCGCCGCCGCCGAACAAGCCTACAAAAACAACCTGCCCGCCGGCACCTGGCGCACCTTCTTCCCGCAAAAGGAAGGCGGCCAGTTGCAAGTCGAAGAAACCTACGTCGGCGGCAAGCGCAGCGGCGAGGCCCGCACCTACTTTGCCGACGGCCGCACCGTGGCCCGCCGCACGCCCTACGTCAGCGGCTTCATTGCCGGCCTCCAGCAAGAATACTACCCCACGGGCCAGCTCCGGCGCGAAACCACTTTTGCTCACGGCCTCGCCACCGGCCCCTACCGCCAGCTCCGCGCCGACGGCACCCTGGAAGTCAGTGGCCTCAACCGCAGCGGCAAGGAGTCGGGCCAGCGCACTTCCTACGCCCCCGACGGCGTACAGGTCCTCAAAAAAGAAACCTACCGCAACGGCGTTTTGGTGACTGCCCCGCCCGCCGCCCGCCCCGTTGGCAAACCCCGCCCGCCGTTGCGCCGCAAGTAGCGCAGCCGCGCCGCGCAGGTGCTGCCCACAGTTTAGCGCACAGCGCGTAACTGTGCGCCACGAAGTTGGGCAAGTTTGCAACTTGCCGGCCCAGCCGATGGCCGCTGCCACGCCAGCCATTAAAGACCGCTGTCACGCAAATAACGCAAACAATTGAAAATCAATAAATAAAAAACATCAAAAATCGATTGCAGGCACGTTATCCCCACGTTAATTTACTCGGCTTGCCTAACATATTTTGCGTTCCTGCGTACCTTTGTTCAACTAAACCACGAAGCTGTTTTTCTGAGCTATGAAAAAGTCCACCGCACTCTCGTCCTTTCTTTTATTGAGTGGCTTCGGCTCGTTGAGCTACCTGGCGGCCCAGGTAAGCGCCATCAGCCTGCATTTTTCGCTCGAAGGCGAAGAAGCCCACCATTATTGCTAAATGGCCGTTTAGGCGCATTCAGCGCATTGTTTTCTGAAAAAGCCTCGCTCTTGCGGGGCTTTTTTTTTGGATGGTGGCCGCTGGATTATTTCCGCGTTTTGCCGCCCGTGCCGACCTTTGTCTTACCAACTGATGTTACGCGGGCAATTTGAGCGTTTTGTGTTTCAGGTTGTTGCTTGTTGCTGGTTTCTTGTTGCCTTCGGGCCTCGAAAACCGCCAAAAAACCACCAACGAGCACCCAGAAACCAGAAACCAGAAACAGCCCGCGTAACATCAGTTACCAACTCGTTCACCTCCGGCGGCTGGCCCTGTGCGGCCCCGCCGGGCAATTTTTTCTCTTGTGACGCTCGACACCAACCAGCAGCAGGTTTCCTACATCATCGGCCGCGATTTGGCCCGCAATTTCGCCCAGCAGGGCCTCGAACTCGACCTCGACGTGCTGACCGCCGCCCTGCGCGAAGGCTTGCAGGGCCTCCCCAGCCGCCTTACCCAGGAGCAAATGCAGGCCGCCATGCAAGCCTTGCAGGAGCGCATGGGCGGCCCGGCCGACGACGACGACGACGACGACGACAACCAATCCAACCCCCAAGCCATGAGCAACCAAAAAGAACAAGGCGAAGCTTTTCTGACCGAAAACCGCCAAAAGCCCGGCATCACCACCACCGCCAGCGGCCTGCAATACGAAGTCCTCACCGAGGGCAGCGGCCCCAAGCCCACGCTGCGCTCGTCGGTCACGACGCACTACCACGGCACCCTCATCAACGGCACCGTTTTCGACAGCAGCTACCAGCGCGGCGAGCCGGCCACCTTCCCCGTAAACGGCGTCATCGCCGGCTGGACCGAAGCCCTGCAGCTCATGGGCGAAGGCGCGAAATACCGCCTCTACATTCCCTCGGAGCTGGCCTACGGCAAGCGCGGTGCCGGCCGCGACATCCCCGGCGACACGGCCCTCATCTTCGACGTGGAGCTGCTGAAAGTGAACAACTGAGCGGCGGCGTCGGCCCGGACGATGACCGCGCCCCTCCCCACCACTACTGTTGCTGGCCCGGCCCCGCGCTGGGCCAGCACCAGCACCGCCGTGCCCGCCCCGCCGGTGGCTGCGGTGTCGCCGGAGGTGTCGCCGTTGCCTGCTTCGGCAACCGACGAAAGCACGCCCGCCCCGCCCGAAACGGCCGATGCCCCGGTCCTGCCTTCGGAGTACGAGCCGGCGGTGTACAACCGCCCGGCTTATGCCCGCCCCGCCGTGCCGCGCCCGCCCGCGCCGCGCCTCAGCAGCGACGACGGCCGCC
>JANYFQ010000585.1 GCA_025362615.1 Hymenobacter sp.
CGGGCCTCCAGGCCCGCGCCTACTGCTTTGGAGGCCTCTGGCCCTACTGGTTGAGCGAGGAGCTGCGGAAGGGCAGACCATTTTGGCCGGTGGTGCGGGCCAGCGGGCCGTTCGTAGCCAGCACGGGCCAAAAGGCCCGCATCAACCGCGTGACTTGCGTAGCAGCAATTAAATACTTGGTAGTGTTGTTTTTGTAGTGCTGAGCATTAGCTTGAAACGCATTTCCGGGCACCGTTCAGCATTACAAAAACAGCACTACCAAATACTTTTAGGACTTACGCACTCGGTGAAACCTGCCAACCGCGAAGCGGTGATATGTTGGTAGTAACGGTATGAAGGTCAGTCCCAAACCGCGAAGAGGTGACACCTCCCTCCCTTGACAGGTGCCACCGCTTCGCGGTTTGGGATTTCTACAAACCACTTGACTACCAACATGACACCGCTTCGCGGTTGGGTGGAGTGCGTAAGTCCTAACTTTATTTACTTTTTTTTATGCGGCTACAACCGAAAAGGCGCCGCATTCCATTTGCAGGACTACCCAAAAGCTGTACTACAAATTTTTACTGCAAAGGCGAAAGCCAACCGCAAGCAGCTAAACGCTGACTACTAAAAACCTAATGCGCTGCCACTTTTGCCCCCGCAATGTGGCGCATATTGCCGCCGGCCGTTATCAGCTTCTGGCTCAGCTCGCGGAGCTTGTCGCCGGTGCCCTCGAAGGTGTGGGTGTTGCTGGCCGCTGCCGCCGTCAGGGTGCCCAGGGTTTGGAAGGTGGCCGCCATGCCGGCGGCATCGCCCGCGCCGATGCAGCGTTGCAGGTTTTCGAGCTCGGCTAGGATGGGGCGCAGGGCGGGGCTGTTGGCCCCGCGCAGCTCCTGCGCCCAGTGGCTGAGTTGGTTCTGGCCCGCGCTGGCATCGTTCATAAAGCCGGCGCTGGTGGCCGTAAAGAGGGTTTTGATGCCGGCTTCGATGTCGGAAATAAAGCTCATTGCTTTTCGGTGAGAAGGTAAAAGTCAGGTATTGGGGCTGCGTTCAGCCGCGCAAAGGTAAAGCCGGAGGCCGCGTCAGCTCGTTTAAATTGCTAAATTGTTTTATTGTTTAATTGTTGCTCTTTTAGCTGAAAACCTTCTTTATTGTTTGTAGCCAAAATAAAAACAATTAAACAATTAAACGATTAAACTTTCAACTGCCCGGCGGCAGCGCTCAGGGCCGAGCCCAACTCTTGCAGTTTCGCCTGGGCATCGGGCGTGGCCGAAGCGGCGGCCTTCGTGGTGTGCTCGCCCAGGGTGTTGAGGCTGTGGGCCAGGGCGCTGGTATCGGAGGCACCGCTGCTCAGGGCATCGTGCAGGGTTTGCAGCTCCGCGCTGATGCCCGCGAGCTGGGGGTTGCCGTGCAGGGTTTTAATCCAGCCGGCGATGTTGCCGCCGGCGGCACCGGCCGCATTGGCCAAGCCGCCCTGCAGCGCGTTGAGGGTGGCATCGAGCTGGCTGGTACCGGCCGTGCCCTGCGATTGGGGGGTGTTGCTTTCCATGTGGTTTGAGGGTGAATTATGGCATTTTAACCCTCGCCACGCGGGGTTGTTGCCAGCGGTAGCCATAAAATTCGGGCCTCACCGGCTACCCTCCTGTGTCGTAAACGTCGCTGTTTTGAATGGTTCAGGTAGCGGTGCCGCAAGCCGCTTTCACCACGTACCCGCTGGCAGTCAAAAGGCTGGCTGGTTGGCGGAAATCACTGCTGCCTGGTGCCGGCCATCAGCCGTTGCGAGGCCCGGAGGGCGCTGGTCCCGTCTCACTTTAAGGCAATGTAAATTTTTATTTGCTACTTGCTGCCCAAATTTATCTGCCTTTACTTCAACCATGCGTTTACACCTCTACCTGGAAGCCACCGAGGCGGTACCGTTCGACTACTTGCCCGCCCTCAAAGGCGCATTTCACCGGTTGGGCTGGCTTCAATCGTACCGGGTGGAATTGAAATGCCGCCGCGCCAGCGGCAGTGGAAGCTTCTTGGAAGCTTCAATCGTACCGGGTGGAATTGAAATGGCACCTCAATCAGCTCCTCGCGCAAGTCCAGCGCCGCTTCAATCGTACCTGGTGGAATTGAAATACGGACACAACGCCGAAAATTATAAACGGCCGCGCAGCTTCAATCGTACCGGGTGGAATTGAAATGCTTTTAAGTGCTGGTATATCAATTCGGGGAACGCCGCTTCAATCGTACCGGGTGGAATTGAAAGACCGCAAGGAGCTAATAGACCAGATGCACGGCCGGTGCTTCAATCGTACCGGGTGGAATTGAAATAAACCTCAAAACGCTGGGTATGGGCCGGTTTCGATGGCTTTAATCGTACCGGGTGGAATTGAAATTGTACCCGTAGGGCTATCGGGCCGAGTAGTTCGCTGCTTCAATCGTACCGGGTGGAATTGAAATAGCACCACGCCCGCACCCTCAGCCGTTACGCTCTTGGCTTCAATCGTACCGAGTGGAATTGAAATGGCACCGCAGCGGCTGGGGCGGCTGGGGAAGCTGGGGCTTCAATCGTACCGGGTGGAATTGAAATGGCATGAGGCGCTTACCTGGGTGCTTAACCACGTTTGCTTCAATCGTACCGGGTGGAATTGAAATAGTCGGCTTTGCTCGTGGACACCTTGTAGTGCCGCCGCTTCAATCGTACCGGGTGGAATTGAAATAGGCTGCGGCACCCATTAAATTTTTCAGGAAGCTTGGTTTCCATTTCGCCTGGGGTTGGAGTGGAAATACCTGGAAGCAAACGAAAAAAGCAAGAGCTGCCTGCTACTGCTCACATTCATTCTTCCCCAGGGTTCAGCGCCTGCACGTCGGGGTGGTTGTAATTGACGACGATGACCGAGAACGGGTGCGGCTCGCCTTCGCGCTTCTCGATGCGAAGCGTGCCGGCATCGCGCAGCTTGTTGATGAGGTCGCGGCGCTCGTAGTCGGGCAGTTCGGGCAGCTCGTCGGTGAGGCGGCGCATGAACGGCCCCAGCCACAGCTCGGTAATGCGGCGCTGCTGCTTGGTTTCGAGGTCGTACAACTCACGCAGCAGGAAGCCCAGGGCGCGGCGCTCGCTGTCGCGGGCCAGGGGGCGCACCGGGGCAAAGGCCGGCGGCACCTCGTCGAAGGCGCGGGGCGCGGGGCTGACCGGGCGCACCAGCGACGAAAAAACTGCCGAGGCGCGGGTAGGGGCCGCCGGGCTGGCCGGGCTGGCCAGCGCGGCGGGGGCATCGGCGGCACTGGTCACCGGGGTGGCATCGGCGGTGGGCTGCCCACTGCGGGCGGCCAGGGCCACGGCGCTCACGTTGCCCGTGGTGCCGTGCTCGCGCAGGCGGCGGCTTTCTTCGAGCTGGGCCTGGCGGTCGGTGCGGCGCTTTTCGAGGGCGGTGAGGCGCTCGGCGGGCAGCAGCTCGCGGGCCTCAATGAAGCTCTCGGCGGCGGCTTCGCCCCGGCCCAGCATCTGGAGCAAGTCGCCGGATACGCTCTCGCGGAAGCCCACTACCTTTACTTGCCGGGCCTGCCGCCGCAGGTGTTGCAGCACCGGAATGTAGTCGCGGTCGCCGGCCACGAGCACGAACGTGCCGATGTCGGGCCGGGTGTAGAGGACTTCGAGCGCGTCGATGCAGAGCTGCATATCGGCGGCGTTTTTGTGGTCGGTGCCCAGCACGTTGCGGGTGCTGACGCCCATCAGATACAGCGGACCTTGCGGGCCGGTGGGTATTTTGTCGAAGTCGGCGTAGGCGTAGAGCACCAGCGTGTCGAGGCCCTGGTCGCGCTTGAGCTGGTCGCGCAGGTTGCGAATCAGGTCGAGGGCGTAGTCGTTGAGGTCGGGCGGGTCGTGGAAGTGGTTTTTGAGAAAGTAGTAGATGTTCTCAAAATCAATAAAAACCGCCGCGTAGGGCGAAGTAGTGGGCGTAGCGCGGTTCGACATAAGGGCAAAGTTAGCCAGCACCGTTGGGGATTGAGGTTTTGGGGTGTTGGGTGTTGGGTGTTGGGTGTTGGGTGTTGGGTGTTGGGTGTTGGGTGTTGGGTGTTGGGTGTTGGGTGTTGGGTGTTGGGTGTTGGGTGTTCGGTGTTCGGTGTTCGGTGTTCGGTGTTGGGTTTTAGGTGTTGG
>JANYFQ010000681.1 GCA_025362615.1 Hymenobacter sp.
ACGGGGCCGGCCTGTCCCGACCCGCACACCAGGTGTTTCGCGTTTCCGCTCACGTCGCTGACGGCGGTAATGTTGCTGACGCTGCCCGTGGTCGTGGTGGTGAGAGAGGAAAGCAGTACATCTACACACTGCACCAGTCCGGCTTCAATGAATGAAAACGCCTGCGCGGCCCCTCGAAAAGCGGTAGTATTGCTAATCATCTGTTTACAAGAATTTTACGAACGTGCAAATGATGTCCGTTTCCGCCGTGCCATACACGCACTCTACTGCCAGCGCCGCCCGCTTGCCGGCCAGCAGCGTGAAAGAGTCCGCCGTGCGTGTCCAGTTGGTATTCAGCGTCACGGTAATAGAGGCCCCAGTGCTGTTCACGATGTTGACCTGACGCTGCCCGCCTTGCACTTTGCCGGCCGACGTGCCAAAACTCAGATTTCCGGTCGCGGCAATGTTGAGCCCTGTGGTGGCGCTGCCAAAATCCAGCGTGATGCCGCCGGTTGCACTAGACGCGGTGTAGCTGTTGGCCTTCGCGTAGGTCGTGGCTTGGTTTTGCAGCGCGGTAATGGCCGTCGTGTTGGTGGTAATGTTGCCCGTGTTCGCGTTCACGAGCGTGAGCAGCTTGCCGAGCCACACCTCCAGCGTGTCGGTGCTGGCAAACGTGCCCGCCACGGCGCTGATGACCCCGCTCACCAGGCCGCGCACACTGGTCCAGGTGGTGGCGCGGGCATCGGTCAGGCGGCTGTCGTTGCCCGCCGCGTAATTGCCGCCCCCGGTGCCAGGGGTGGGTATCTGCCCGAATGCCGCCGCCTGCGTGGCCGTGGTGGCGAGTGGCACCGTGGGGCTGACGGTGAAATTCCACAGGCCGCTGATATTCCGCGCAATGGCCACGAAGCGGGCCAGCATCTGCCAACTTTTGAGCGCGGTCATCTGCCGCGCATCGTCCGCCGTGTTCTCGTTTTGCGCGATGGCCGTCGTCACCAGCCGGGCGGTGCCCGCGAGGCCCTCGGTGGCCTGAAACAGATTGGCCTGGATGAAGCGCCAGTGCGCGGCGTTGGTCGAGGAGGGCGAAGCCTGCACGGCCTCCACCGCGTCGCCGTGCTCCACCGCCACCCCGGCCACGGTGCCGGACAATCCGTTCGGCACACTGATGTAAAACTGGTCGCCGCGCCGAATGGTGCCACCTGTGCCCGTGCCGCCCGTGGTGGGGTAGGTGGCCGGGTTGGTGCTCGCGTCGATTTCGGTCGGGGCCAGCCGCCGCACGCTCATTGTTTGCTGGTCGGTGTAGGCCGTGGCGCTGGCCAGCGTGGCGGCATCGCCGCTCGTCCGTGCCGTGACTTCCGCGCTGATGGCCGCCGTGTTGGCGGCGATGGCCGTGCCGTTAGTTGCAATGGCCGCCGTATTGGCGTTGATGGCGCTCATCTGCGCCAGGTCGCCCAAAACGCGGGCTTGGTTGGCCGCGTTGAGCGCGGCGGCAATTGGCCCGGCCGCGACCTTTTGCTCGTCGCTGGTATTCGTCACCTGCCCCAAGCCCACCTGCCCTGCCGTGACGCTGTGCGGGTTGTTCAAGTCCGCCCGGTGGCCGTCGATGGCCACCAGCTCGGCGTTCAGATTCGGGTTGTCGCGGGCACCGCCCGTGATGGCCGCAAAGTCAATTTCGCCGCCCACCAGCGGCAACCACGCATCGGCTGGGGTGCCGGTGTAATCGAGGCACTGCTCGAAGCGCAACGGCTCCTTCCCGTCGCCATCCTGCGCGAACCAGCCAATGGCCCCCTTGCCACTGCCCATCATGCCCTCGAACACGAGCACCGTGCGCTGCTCACCCTGTTCCTGCAATTGCGTGTCGAGGCGCAGCGTGAACACGCCGCTGGTCGTGCCCGCGTCGGTGTTCTGGACGTGTTCGAGGCCGCTGCGCCCAAGCGGCGCAAACGGAATGTAAAACGGGTCGGTCTCGTCGCCACTGGGCAGCGGGTTAACGTAGTAACTAACGTCGATGTCTGCCCGCACCTCGAAGAGGCGGGTGATGCCGTCACCGAAGGTGTACTTAAACCGGTCGCCGGCCTTGTACACGTGGTCTTCGAACGCAAAGGGCGGAAACGAATCGACGAGCTGCGCCGGGGTGCCGCTCACGCGCACCCACACGGCCTTTGTCGTGAGCACGCTCTCCTCGTCGAGGAAGGCATCAATGTCGCCCTGGCTCTCGCGGATGAGGGCAAAGAACACCGGCGGCCCCACGGCCCCGGCCGCCGCATCGCCCGAGTTCACCCCGTTGCGGGCCACGGCCTCCATGCCCAGGATGCGGTACTCCGGCGGCACCAGGTCGAGGCGGTCAAGAAAGGGCACCGGGTACGTGGCCCCCTTCACGCGCTTGACGCTCAGGCCCTGCCAGGCGGCAAAGGAGTTGCCCACGTCGTCCTTGAACTCCCGAAACGTGGCCTCGGTGATGTTCTGAAA
>JANYFQ010000693.1 GCA_025362615.1 Hymenobacter sp.
CTGCTGGTGTGGATAACGCCGGCCTCGGTGCTGATGACGCTGGCCGCGTTATTCCTCAGTCAGTTGCCGCCGGCCCAACTGGCGGCGCTGGTGCAGTTTGTGCAGCCGGTGGCGGTGGGCTTCGTGGCATTTTCGGCCTACCGCGTCGGCGAGAAGGTCATCCACACCAAAACGGCGGTTGGGCTGATGGTGGCCGCCGCCATGCTGGCGTATTTTTTCCAACTGCCCTGGGTGCTGCCCGTGCTGCTGGTGGCGGGCGGGGCCGTCACCACGGTGCGCTACCGCCGGCACCGCCTCATCCAACAAAAGAACCCGCTCCGCATCGAGTGGGCCAACGGGGTGCTGTGGCTGGGCATTTTGCTGGGTGCGGCCCTGCTGGGCCACTACACCCACCTGCGGCCGGTGCTGCTGTTCGAGAATTTTTACCGCAACGGCTCCCTCGTTTTCGGGGGCGGGCAGGTGCTGGCCCCGCTGCTGTTTGCCGAGTTTGTCGAGTTCAAGCACTACCTCACGGGGCCGGAGTTTTTGTCGGGCCTGGGGCTGGTGCAGGCCATGCCGGGGCCGAATTTTTCGCTCGCCGCCTACATCGGGGCGCTGGCCATGCGCGCGGGTGGCGGCCCCGGCAGCGGCGCGGCCGGGCAGGTGCTGGGGGCGCTGGTGGGCGTGGCGGGCATCTTTCTGCCGGGCACACTGCTCATTTTTTTCGTCGTCCGTTTCTGGGACCGGCTCCGGCAGTACCGCGTGGTGCAGGCCTCGCTCGAAGGCATCAACGCCGTGAGTGCCGGCCTGGTGTGCGCGGCGGCCCTGCTGCTCTACCACCCCCTGCCCGACCGCTTGCTGGCCCTGCCCTTCGGCTGGCACCTGGGGCCGGTAGCGGCCGTGCCCCTCAACCCGCTGCTCGTGGGCCTCACGTTTCTGGCGCTGCTCTGGGAGCGGGTGCCGGGCGTGGCGCTGGTGCTGGCGGCGCTGGCCGCCGGGGCGGTGGCGGGGTGAATTGTTGAAGCGTTGCATTGCTAAATTGTTGCTCTGACGGCCCACAACGACACTACGCCCACTGCGCTTTTGCCACTGCGTTCACTGCGGGACAGCCGCATCTGCCAACCCGCAACCCCGGCCCGGCACTGGCTATCGAAAAATCAACATAGAGAATGTTTGGGTTGTTGGGCTCTATTCCAGCAGCAGCCGGCGCGTGGTGCAGCCACTGGGGCCGCACACCTGCACGGCGTACACGCCCGCCGGGTGGGCGCTCAGGTCGAGGGCGGTGCGGGTGTTGGCGCGGGCCGTGCCTTGGTACACCACGCGCCCCAGCGCATCGGTGACGCGCACGGCCAGCGGGGCAGTCGAAGCTGTACCCTCCACGGCCAGGGTGCAGCGGCCGGCGGCGGCAGGGTTGGGGTAGATGCTCAGGGCGGGGCCGGCAGATGCCGCCCGCGTGGGCGTGGGGCCGATTTCGTTCACCTCAATGTCGTCAAGCAGTAAAAACGTGCCGTTGCCGGGCACCCCAACCCGTAGCTGCGCGCAAGACTGAAACCCCAGGCAATAAAAGCCGTCGGCCGGTACCGTAATGTCGCGCACTGCCGGGCTCGACGTGGCATCGGCCCGCAGGTACGAGAAGGAAGCCGTGCGCGGGTCGCGGAAAAGCAGGCCCGTTTGCCGGGCCGGGTCGGGGGCATCGCCCAGCCACACGGCCAGCTTGTCAAACTCCGCAACCGGGCTCTCGTTGCGATACCAGAACGAAAGCCGGTATGTTTGCCCGGCCCGCAAGGCCAGCAGGGGCGTAAAAAACCAGTCGTCGGCGGCCCCGCTCGCCGGGAAGTTCGGCCCGTTGCTTCGCACAAACAGGGCGTTGGGCGCATTGTGCGTGACGTTGGGGTAGGGCGGAAACCCCGGCGGCATCTGAAACGCCGGGCTCGCGGCCGACACAACCTGCCAGGTGGCGCGGTTGCCGTCGTTGTCGAGCACCTGCGTTCCGCAGGGCCAGGGCTGGCCGGGCGGCAGCACATCGAAGGGCTCGCGGTACGGAAACTGAAACACCGCCCCGCCCGCGCACGGCGACGTGGCCTGCACCGGCCCTACCCAGGTACTGGCCCCCACCGCCCCGGCGCAGCGGCTGCGGGCGTAAAACTCGTAGAGGGCATCGGGCAGCGGCGCGTTCAGCCAGAACGGGCTGTTGCGCTGCCCCACCACCTGCCCGCCCGTGGCGGCGGCCCGATTGGGGTCGAAGCCGGCCGGGCCGTAGGCCACTTCGTAGCCAGTGGCACTGTAGGCGCTGTCAAACGCCACCCGAAACGGCCCGCCGCGCACCGTCACGTACAGGTTGGCCGGTTGGGGGCAGGCTGGCGGCGCGGCCGTTACTATCTCCACCGAAAACCTGCCTTCGAGGGTGTCGGTAGGGGGACGAAAACCAGTCGCATCAGCCGGTGTCACAACCGGCAGGCTGCCTACTGGAACGTATCCAAAGGAGTACACGGTTCGGGTTCGCAACGGCCACTCAAACTGACCGCCATATATCTGCGGCTCACAGCGCAAGGGTGGCCCGGCTCGGCCCACCACAAACAGCCCGGCCAGGTAGTCTTGGTTTTGCACCACCACGTCGTCAGCCAGTTGCAAGGTGATGAAGTTGTCGGTGTTGGCGGGGGTAAGCAAGCGCCGGGCCGAGCGGCCCAACACACAGCCCGTAACGGGGTCGGCCACGAAACCCTCCACCACTAGGCCCGCCGCGCCGGGGTCGCGCACGTAGGTCCGCACCGACACCACCCGCCGGGCCGTGGTGGCGGCCGTGAAGCGGCTGCCCACCGCCCCGTCTATCTGCCACACGCACCCGCCCGCGCTGCGCGTGTAGTTGGGCACCCCCGGCGTGATGTAAGACGTGGTATCGGGGCTGATGGCCTGCGTCACGACCACCGAGTCGTTGGCGGCGTTGTCGTCGGTGGGCACCCGCACACTCAGCCGCTGCCGGCCCAGCGCCCCCGGCGTGTAGGTCGGAAACGAAACAACCGTCTCTTGCCCTGCCGCCAGCGACACCAGCACCGTGCGGTTGAGGGTGTTGGCCCCGCGCACCCGCAGGCGCACCGTAGCATTAGTAATCAGTTGCTGCCCTTGGTTCACCACCCGAGCCCGCACCGCGTGGGGTACGTCGTCGGCCTGGGCCAGCTTATCGAGCGTATAAATGTTGGTCACGGCCAAGTCGTGGGCCAAAGGTGCTTGGGCGTAGCTGCCGATGGGCAACGCCAGGCCCAATCCGATATACGCTAAAAAAAGGCAAAGTCTCATTGTTAATATTTGAAATACCAGCGAAGCTGTTTAGAAAGTCGGTTGAGGCCGCAGGCGGTGCGGGCGGGCGGCTTTTTTTGCCGCCCGCCCGCTTTTCCCAGACGGGCTGACCGGTTACCCGAAGCGAGCGGCGAGAACAGCCGCCCGCCCGCACCAAACCCGACCTTCTAAACAGCTTCAGTGAATAAAAAATGGAGGCCAAGCTATAGAACAGACGGCTTTTCTGCACGTTCGTAATCAACGGCCCGAAAAACACACCAGCTTCATAACCTGACCTACACCCAAAAAGAAACCAGCAGGTCGGTGGCAAGCCTTCTACCCGCGCGCCAATTGGGGCCGCTGCAAAGCGCCGGTGCCGGCCAGCTACGGCAGCGTGATGAAGGGCAGGCTGGAAGGCGTAGTCAGCCAAACCACTGGATTATTGCCAACATTCAGGCCGTCCAGGTACACCTGGTAGGTTCCGGCGGGAATGCGGGCCGGGTCTACACCTCCGTAGAGCGCCGCCGAGTTGTAGCGTACGCTGATGCTACCGGAGTTGCTGTACGGAAGGTTGGCATCCCATACATCGCCTATTCCACCTTCGTACCACCAATCACTGTTGGAGAGGCAATAATACCGGTTGGTGGCAACATTGCGGATGGTGGCTCGCACCGCCGTGGGCGGGCCGCCACCAGCCTGACCCGCGTTTGGGTTGTTAGGGATTGTACCAACAGGCCACTGAAGGCCAAATATCGGACTAGAGGCAGTTGGGGCTGGGAAACCCGACCGATACGCCAGGTTCGTCTGGCCTGAGCCCGGCTGGCCGGTTATCGTTAGCGGACATTCCGCTATCGTAACCCCAGGGGTTGTAAGAAACTGCGGCGTGGCGCTGCCGTTTGGAAATGCGTAAAGCCGGGCGCGGTAAGTACCAGCAGGCATGAAGGCCGGAATCTGCCACGCAATTCCCCGATATTGCATATAGCAATAAACGCCAGGAGCACCGGGCGGCTGAAAAAGCTGGGCAGTGGACTAGCTAATGTCGTTGAGGGCAACGGCCCGGTTGCCTACCATGTAGAAGGTGTTGCCGTTGGTCCCGGTTATTTCCAGCATTACCCGGCTGGCCTCGTTGGCATCCAAAGGCGAACCGGTGTAGCAACCAACCGGGTCATTTTTTGCGCGTACCAGAAAAGAAATCAGGCTTCCGGGTGTGTACGAAGCATTGAAGTAACCTTGAGTTGTTCCGGGGCCTATGGCAGGGCCAGCGGTGTATAACTGTACTACTGGTTCAGTAGGCGGTAGGGGCGGCGGTGTGGTGCCTTGACCGTTCTGGGTAACTGCCGTGCTGGCCGGGGCCACGGTTTCTTTCTCGGGGTTACAGGCCCAAAGGAGGCTGCCGCTTATTACGGAAAGCAGCTATATATTTAGCTTGCTTGGATGGGGGATAAGTTTTCTCATTGTTGTGTTTGGGGGTTGAGGTTGATGACACAAACATAGCGTGTTTTTGTCAAATTAAAATAATGGTCGGATTTTATTGGTCGGTCTGGTTTTGGTGGCCCGTGAAATGACTTGAATTGTGTGGGGCAGCGTACAGCATCCGAGCTATTTTGCGGGCTATGTCATCAAATCATTAATTAAAGCTTATGCGTAAGAATTGTCGAGCTTCGTGCGCTCGTGTGCGAGATACGCCCGCTGCGGACTGCGAACGCGTAGGTTGTGCAGCCCGCCGGCC
>JANYFQ010000085.1 GCA_025362615.1 Hymenobacter sp.
GGTCAGGCTCCACGGGCCGCTGCCCGTCAGCGTGCCGCTCAGCGTCGTGGACGAACCGGCGCACACCGGGCTCGTGGCGGCCAGCGTCGCCGTGGGCCGCGGGTTTACGGTGATGGTGATGGGCGTGGCCGCGCTGGGGCAACTGTTGCTGGGGAAAGTAGCCGTCACGTTGTAGGTCGTCGTGGCCGTGGGGCTGAACGTGATGTTGTCGCCCGCTACCACGGCAGTGGCCGGGCTGCCGACTACGGCAAAGGTGGCCGACTCGGGCTTCGTGCCGGTCACCAGCACGTTATCAACGCCCCAATAATAGTCCCAGCCACCCACGTAGTTGAAGCGAATCCGCACGTTGGCTTGGTTGAGCGCACCGGCGGGCAGCACCAGCGAGGCGGCTACCGTGCCAGGGGTGGTAGAAGTCGGGTTCACCCCCTGGCTCGAGGTGTAGCTCACCAGCGGAATCCAGGCACCGCCCGACACCGAGTAGTCCACGGTGCTCGTGCCGGACAAATACCGGAAGAGATGGTCGAAGGTGAGCGTAGCAGCAGAGTAGGTGGCGAAGACGGGCGAAATCAGCTGGGTGTTGGTCGTCGAGCCGCTGTTCCCGGCATCCGAGTTGGCAAAAGCCAGCGGGGTCCCGTTCGCACCGTTCCAGGCCGTAAGCAAGGAGGCGTAGGTGTAGGGCGGGGTCAGCAACCCCCAAGTGGCGGCAACGCCCGAAGTAGTGGTACTGCTGGTACCCACCGTCCAGCCGGGAGGAATGACGTTGAAATTCTCACTCAGCAACGTCTGGTTGGGCACCAGGGTGGTGTTGCTCGATGCGCCCACCACCGTGTTGCCCCCGGCGCAAAACGCCGCCGGGCTGCTCGGGGTCAGGGTTGGGGCGTTCGGCCGAACCTGCGTCCGGGTGTTGGTACCGGCCGGGGTGCTGGGCAGGGCATCGTTGGTGGCATCAGCATCGCCGCTCAGGCTGGTCGAGATGTTGAAGGTGTAAGTGCCGGGCAAGCTCATGTCTGCCGTCGTCACAAAAGTTACCGGCTGGGTCAACCCGGCCGGGAGGGTTCCGGTATTGACAACCACCGGGGTCAGCGTGGTGGTGGTGGGGCCGGTCACGGTGCCGCTCACCGTCACGGGGTTGGTCGCAAAGTTCAGGGGAGTCCCGCCGAAGTTTCGCAGCGTCACGGTCACGGTTTCGGTGGCCGAGAAGCAGCTAGAGCCGCTGCTGGGGGCCGTGAGGGCCGTGATGCCCACGTCACGGGTCGGGGCGAAGTCGCCTTCATCGGCCCCGAGGTCGGGGGCGAAGCCGCCGCCGTTGGCCTGGCTGGCTTTGGGGTAGCCGGTGCGGATGTTCAGCGCGTCAATGTCGTCCACGATGCCCGCGATTATTACGCCGCCGCTTTCGGCCCGGGTAGCCACCGGGCTGCTGCTGGTGGGGTTGAGGTGCGGGTTGGTGTTGCTGATGAACGGCGTGGTGCTTTCCGTCACGGCGTTGGTTTCGCGCGGGCTGCCCAGCGCCGTGCGGTAGCCCGCCAGCGTGGTTTGCAGCGTGGTGCCGTCAAAATACAGGCCCGTGGTGCCGAAAAGCAGGTTGTTGTTGATAGTGGTCGGCGTGAACGCGGTCGCAACCGTCCGGTAGATGGCCACGGCCCGGCCGGTAGCGCCCGAGGCCTGTCCGTACTTGTTCACGAAGATGTTGTTGCGGAAATCCACCGCCACTACCCCGCTGGCCAGGTAAAACGCGCCCGAAAGGTGGGCCACCGCAGTAGCCGTCATGCCATTCAGGTACACCGTGTTATGAAACACGTTGCAAGTCACGGTCTGACGCAGGTCAATTCCCCGGACACCAATGGCCGTGTTGGTCGAAGCGTTGGCCTGCAAGTTGGAAATGAGGTTGTTGCTGATGTTCACCACCGCCGTGGCCGACGTGGAGCCGTTGTTTAGCGTGATACCCGATACAATGCCGTTCGTACCCGTAGTAGCGTGCGTGAGGCTGGCAATGGTGTTGCGGGCAATGGTGGACGTTACCCCGATTACGGGCGCGTACAAGATGCCCGCAAGTGCCGCCGAATTGTTCGTCGCCGACGACAAACTCAAACCGCTGATGGCGTTGCCCGTGATGACGGCCGCCCCGACAGTAGATGTCACGTTGATGCCGTAGCACGACGCACCTCCAGTCGAAGCAGATAGATTGGTGAACTGATTATTTGTCACCGTCGTGGTCGAAGACGAGGACGTTACCTGCACCCCCGCCACAGTACCCGAGCCCGAACTCGTGCTGATGAGGTTGAAAGTATTGCCCGAAACGGTTATCGTGCTGCCCGTAACGGTGTTGGCTACGCCAAAGGCGGTGCCCGTATTTGTTACGATGTTGCTTACCGCCGTGTTGCTCAACTCAAACCCGCTCTGAGCGGCCACGCTCACGCCCGACGTGGCCGCCGTGGCCAGTGTCAGGCCCGTAATGCTGCTTTTGAGTGCTGCCGGCAACACCGCCGTACCAGTAATCTTGTTGTTCGTGTCCGGGAAGGCTGCCGTGCCGTTCAGGTTGTAACCAATCAGCGCATTGCTCACCACCACGTCCTGGCACAGTAGGTTGCTGTTGGCCCCGGCCGCGTTCGTGGCACCGGCAAACGTGTACACCCCCGAAGTGGTGCCCGTGTTGGCCGCCAGGAAGGCAATACCGCCGTTGCTGAACGTCACGTTCTGGCAGCCGTTGGTCGTGGTCGGCGCATTCAAAACCAGGCCGCGCTCCATACGGAGCATACCCGTGCTGCCGTTTTCAGTCAGCCCCAGGCCGTCAAACACGACAAAGTCCGAGCCGTTGAGGGTGATGACCGCATCGGCCGACAAGCTCACCCCGTTCTGCCCCGTAATGGTAGTAGCTGCCCCGACGGGCTTCTGGAAGATGATGCGGTTGGTGGCGCTCGTGCCGGTGGCGTTCAGCGTGAGGGGGTTTTCGTTGAAGTTCTGCCCCGCGCTCACGGCAAAGGTCACGTCGCCGGTGCCGCAAATGCCGTTGGCATTCAGGGCGGCGAAGGCATCGGCAAAAGTCTGGAAGTTGGTGCCGCCCGTGGCCGTGCCCGAGTTGATGGTGTAGCTGCTGCCGCACAACGGCACCTGCTGCGCGATGAACACGTTGTCAATGCCGATGTCGGAGCCACCAAAGTCCGAAGTAGCCCGGAAGCGGACCCGCACCTGCGAGGCCGTGGAGGTGCCCAGCGGCACGGTAAATTGGGTGAACGTCGCAAAGACCCCGAACGTCCCCAACGAACTGCCATACGTCACGCCGTTGTCGGTGGACACGGCCACGTCCAGCACATCATTACCGCCCGTGTTGATTATCGAAAAAGTCAGCACCTTCGGCCCCGTTATCCCAGCAAAGCTGATGGCCGGCGTTATCAGGTCGCCGGTGGTGTTGTTAAGTGCCCCCCAGCTATGGAAACGGGCAGCCGTGCCGGTGGGCACCGTAAAGCTGCCGCTGGTGCTGGCCCAGCCCGTGGTGTAGTTATTCCGCTGCCACTGGTTTTCGCCCGTGCCCACGCTGCTCCAAGCCCCAAAGCCGGGCGTACTCAGGTTGGCCGGGGTGCCCACGGCGTTCGTCCAGTTGGCATCGAACGGCTCGAAAAAGAGAGTCGTTACCGGAATGTAAGCACTGTAGTTACTGCCGCTGTTGTTGTTCAAA